>NZ_JBFACN010000025.1:0-126792 GCF_040640875.1 Streptomyces sp. NPDC021562 | reverse complement strand
GCTTCACTGGTACAACTACCACCGACCCCACACCGGCATCGGAGGCCAACCCCCAGCCAGCCGCGTCACCAACCTGTCCGAACAGCACACCTAGCCGCCGGCCTGGCCGAGCCGTACGTTCCAGCGGCCGGGGCCGCCCGTGACCTCCGTCGCCGTCAGCGGCGGCACGTCCAGGCGCCAGAACGCGGCCTCGGGCGCCCCCAGCGCGTGCAGCACCACGGCCCGGACCACCTCCGGCTCGACCACGGCGACGGTTCTGCCCGCCGTCCCGCCGGCGGTCTCCAGCCACGTGGTGATCCGCGCGCAGAACTCCCGTACCGATTCGCCCCCGTGCGGCGCGGCCCCCGGCTCGGACAGCCACCGGACCAGCGCCTGCGGCTCGGCGGCGCCGACCTCCTCCAGCGTCCGCCCCCGCCAGCGCCCGGCGTCCAGGCCCGCCAGCGCGGGCTCCGCCGCGGCGTCCAGGCCCAGCGCGGCGGCCGTCTCACGGCAGCGCACGCTCGGCGAGCTGACCGCGCGTGCGGCGGCGGGCAGGGCCAGCGCCACCGCCCCGGGGTTCTCGATCGAGTCGCCGTCGTCGAAGCGGGCCCGCCGCAGCGAACGGGTGATCGCCGGGGCGACGAGGACGACTCGGCAGGTCACGGGACGGATGCTCCTCGGTGGCTCGGTCGGGCGGACGCCGGACGCCGGACGCCGGACGCCCACGACAGTACGCCGTCCGGCACGTCGGGCGCCGCAGGAGTGTCAGTGCCGGCTGCCAGACTGGCCGGTGTGGACATCCAACGCCGTGAACTGGCCGCACGCTTCGTCGAACTGCACCGGGAAGGCTGCTTCCTGCTGCCCAACGCCTGGGACGCGGGAAGCGCCCGTGTCCTGGAGTCGGCCGGGTTCCCGGCCGTGGCCACCACCAGCGCGGGGGTGGCCTTCTCCCTGGGCCGCCCGGACCACGACTACGGCGGCGACCGGATCGACCGCGACACGATGATGGGCCGCATCGGTGAGATCGCCGCGGAGCTGCGCGTCGCGGTGAGCGCGGACCTGGAGGACGGCTTCGGCCAGGCTCCCGAGACCGTGGCCGAGACGATCACGATGACCCTGGGGGCCGGGGCCGCGGGCGGCAACATCGAGGACTTCACCGGCGACCGCTCCCGCCCGCTGTACGACCCGGAGCTCTCGGCCGACCGCATCCGTGCCGCACGCCAGGCCGTCGACGCGGCCGGCGAGCCGTTCGTCCTGGTCGGCCGCACCGACGTGCTGCTGACCGGAGGCCCGCTCGCGGAGGCCGTCGACCGGGCCAACGCATACCTCGCGGCGGGCGCGGACTGCGCGTTCGTGCCGGGCGCGGCCGACGCGGCGACGATCGGCACCCTGGTGAAGGAGATCGACGGGCCGCTGAACGTGGTCATGGGGCTGACGGGCGGCGACCTGTCGCTGGCCGAGCTGCGTGAACTCGGGGTGCGCCGGGTCACGGTGGGTGGCAGCATCGCGCGGACGATGTACGCGCAGCTGCTGGGCGCGGCACGGGAGCTGGCGGAACGGGGCACCTTCTCGTACGCCGAGGCCCAGCTCCCGCAGTCGGACCTGAACGAACTGTTCCGGAGGTGAACGGGCCCGTCCGGCGATGACGGAACGGGCGGGTCGTACCACTCCGGCCCGCCCGCGGCGGCTGCCGGACGGCCCCCCGCTCGGGACCGCCTACCCTTGACGCATGACCAGCAGCAGCGACCGGAGCCCGGTAGTGGACGTTCAGGCACCCAAGACCTACGAAGTGCGCACTTACGGGTGCCAGATGAACGTCCACGACTCCGAGCGATTGTCCGGACTGCTGGAGGAGGCCGGATACGTGCGCGCGCCCGAGGGGGCGGACGGGGACGCCGACGTGGTGGTCTTCAACACGTGCGCCGTGCGGGAGAACGCCGACAACCGGCTGTACGGCAACCTCGGCAGGCTCGCGCCGAGGAAGGCGGACCGGCCCGGGATGCAGATCGCGGTCGGCGGCTGCCTCGCGCAGAAGGACCGCGACACCATCGTGAAGAAGGCCCCCTGGGTCGACGTGGTCTTCGGCACGCACAACATCGGTCAGCTGCCGGTGCTGCTGGAGCGGGCCCGCGTCCAGCAGGAGGCGCAGGTCGAGATCGCCGAGTCGCTGGAGGCGTTCCCCTCCACCCTGCCCACCCGGCGCGAGAGCGCCTACGCAGCCTGGGTCTCGATCTCCGTCGGCTGCAACAACACCTGTACCTTCTGCATCGTCCCGGCCCTGCGCGGCAAGGAGAAGGACCGCCGCACCGGCGACATCCTCGCCGAGATCGAGGCGCTGGTGGCCGAGGGCGTCAGCGAGATCACGCTGCTCGGGCAGAACGTCAACGCGTACGGCTCCGACATCGGCGACCGCGAGGCGTTCAGCAAGCTGCTGCGGGCCTGCGGCACCATCGAGGGCCTGGAGCGGGTGCGGTTCACGTCCCCGCACCCCCGTGACTTCACCGACGACGTCATCGCCGCCATGGCCGAGACGCCGAACGTGATGCCCCAGCTCCACATGCCGCTCCAGTCCGGCTCGGACACCGTTCTCAAGGCCATGCGCCGCTCCTACCGGCAGGAGCGCTACCTCGGGATCATCGAGAAGGTCCGCGCCGCCATCCCGCACGCCGCGATCACCACCGACATCATCGTGGGCTTCCCCGGCGAGACCGAGGCGGACTTCGAGCAGACCCTGCACGTCGTCCGCGAGGCGCGCTTCACCCAGGCCTTCACGTTCCAGTACTCCAAGCGCCCCGGCACCCCGGCCGCCACCATGGAGGGCCAGATCCCCAAGGAGGTCGTCCAGGCGCGCTACGAGCGTCTCGTCGCCCTCCAGGAGGAGATCTCCTGGGACGAGAACAAGAAGCAGGTCGGCCGCACCCTGGAACTGATGGTCGCCGAGGGCGAGGGCCGCAAGGACGGCGCCACCCACCGGCTCTCCGGCCGCGCCCCCGACAACCGGCTGGTCCACTTCACCAAGCCGGACCAGGAGGTCCGCCCCGGCGACGTCGTCACGGTCGAGATCACCTACGCCGCCCCGCACCACCTCCTCGCCGAGGGCCCGGTGCTCGGCGTACGGCGCACCCGCGCGGGCGACGCCTGGGAGAAGCGGAACGCGGCGGAGGCGGCCCGACCGGCGGGTGTCATGCTGGGCCTCCCGAAGATCGGGGTACCGGAGCCGCTGCCGGCGGCGACGGGAGGCTGCGCGGCGCACTGAGCGCGCGCCGGGCTCATCCAGAAGGGGCGGGCAGGGGGATGGGGCGCTGGGTCGTGGTCGTCGACCGCACCACCGGGAACCACTACGACGTCGAGGAAGTGGCGCACTTCGAGGGCACCCGGGAGGAGGCCCGTGCCCGCCTGTACGAGATCGCCTGCACCCACCGCCCGGGAGTCGTCCTGCGCCAGAAGCGCCGGCAGGTCTACCGGATGGGGGACGGGGACATGTACTACGCGGCCATCGAGGGCGCGATGTCCACGCACCACGTGATGTACCGGCTGGCCGAACTGGCGTGGAGCACCCACCCGGAGTCCTGGCCCTGGGCATGGAAGCAGCCGGGCCCGGGCGCGGGAGGCACCTGACACGCGAACCGACGCGTGTGGGGCCTGCACCGCGCGAACACTGCGCAAGTGGGGCCTGCACGGTGCGTACCGAGCGCGTGTGGGGCCTGAACCGCGCGAACCGAGCGCAAGTGGGGCCTGCACCGTACGGACCGGCGTGGGTGGGGTTTGCACCGCGCGGGCCTTCGTAGGTCGGCGCTGATCGCGTCGCCCGGAAGTAGGCTGCCGTTCATGCTTGTCGCAGCAGCCGTCTGCCCTTGTCCGCCGCTCCTCGTCCCCGAGGTCGCGGCGGGTGCCGCGCCCGAGCTGGACGCGGTCCGTGCCGCCTGCGCCGGCGCGCTCGGCGTGCTCGCCGCGGCCCGCCCCGACCTCCTGCTGGTCATCGGCCCCGCAGAGCAGCCCGGCCGCGGCGTGTTCCCCCAGGGCAGCCGCGGCAGCTTCCGCGGCTACGGCGTCGGGATCGACGTACACCTGGGAGCCACCGGCCGGAGGCCGGGCGGGGAGCGGGAACTGCCCGGCTCGCTCGCCGTCGGGGCCTGGCTGCTGGAGCGGTACGGGTGGGCCGGTGCCCCGGTCGAGGCGCTCGGTGTCGGCGAGCCGCTGGCGGCGGAGCAGTGTGTCGCGACCGGCCGGGAACTCGCCGCCCGGGCCGCCCGGGTCGCGCTGCTGGTCATGGGCGACGCCAGCGCCTGCCGCACCCTCAAGGCACCCGGTTACCTCGACGAGCGCGCCGCCCCCTTCGACGCCGAGGTCGCCCGGGCGCTCGGCGCGGCCGACCTCGCGGCGATCAGGGAACTCGACGCCGGACTGGCGCACCGGCTCAAGGCCTCCGGTCGCGCGCCCTGGCAGGTCCTCGCCGGCGCCGCCGAGAACGCGGACCTCGCCGGTGACCTGCTCTACGAGGACGCCCCGTACGGAGTCTGCTACCTGGTGGCCACCTGGTCCTGACGCGCCCGTGGCACGGCGGGCGTCCGGGAGCCCGGTGACTCCCGTCCGTCCGCCGTGCCACGGGACCCGCCCGGCTCAGGAGGCCGGCGGCGGCCCCTCCGACCGGGTCGGGGTGGTGGGGCCGGCCGACGCCGTACCGCCCATGGCGTCCGGGTGCACGAACCGGTCCATCGCGTCCTTGGCCTTGCCCGTCCCCGTCTGGATCTTGTCGCTGTACTTGCCCTTGGTCCTCTCGTCGACGACCCGCGCGGCCTTCTCCATGCCGTGCTGGAGTTTGTCGATCTTGTCCTCGTGCTGCTGCGCGAGGTGAGAGGCCTTGTCCTTGGCCGGGGCGAGCTTGGCCTTCAAATTCTCCAAAAGACCCATGGTCCACCTTCCCTCGCGGGCTGTTATGTGCGGGCGCTCTCGCCGGCCTCGTTGTCGGCGGCCTCCCTCGCGGACTGCTGCTGGGGGATCTCGGTGCTCTCGGCGGCGGCCACCGAGGCGTCGCGCTCGGGCTCCGGCTCGGACTCCGGCTCCGTACGGTCCTGCGGACCGGTGCCACCTCCGCTGCCGCCGTCCTTGTCGGCCACCGCCGATTCCGCCACCGAGTCCTCCGCCGCCGGCGCCGCGGCCGCCTCCTCCGTCGTGCTCTCCGCCGCGGATTCGGTCGGCTCGACACCGGCCGTCACCTCGGCGGCCGGCTCCTCCGTCGTCGCCTTCGGCTTCTTCCCGAGGAGCCATGCAAAAACGCCCATATCCACTCCATACGTTACTCGTGCGAGCGAAATCCCGCGTGACCCGGTGCGTCCCGTCGGCGCCACCCCGGTCGCCGCCTCTCGTGGGCGGCGGGAACCTCGCAACGGGCAACGAAGCCCGGACACGGACCGTCACGTAACTCGTTCGAGACCCGCTTCGGAGGTTTGCGAGACTGGTGCGGTGAGCAGCGCACCCTCGGCCCCCCGTGTCATCGCCGTCGTCGGCCCCACCGCGGCCGGAAAATCCGACCTCGGCGTCTTCCTGGCCCAACGGCTCGGCGGGGAGGTCGTCAACGCCGACTCCATGCAGCTGTACCGGGGGATGGACATCGGCACCGCCAAGCTGACGCCCGAGGAGCGTGCCGGCGTCCCGCACCACCTCCTGGACATCTGGGACGTGACCGCCACCGCCTCCGTCGCCGAGTACCAGCGGCTGGCCCGCGCCCGCATCGACGCCCTGCTCGCCGAGGGCCGCTGGCCGGTCCTGGTCGGCGGCAGCGGGCTGTACGTCCGCGGCGCCGTGGACAACCTGGAGTTCCCCGGGACCGACCCCGAGGTCCGGGCCCGCCTGGAGGAGGAGCTGGTCCTGCGCGGCTCCGGCGCGCTGCACGCCCGGCTGTCCGCCGCCGACCCCGAGGCCGGACGCGCCATCCTGCCCAGCAACGGCCGCCGTATCGTCCGCGCCCTGGAGGTGATCGAGATCACCGGCCGCCCCTTCACGGCCAACCTGCCGGGCCACGACTCGGTGTACGACACCGTCCAGATCGGCGTCGACGTGACCCGCCCCGAACTCGACGAGCGCATCGCGCTGCGCGTCGACCGGATGTGGGAGGCCGGCCTCGTGGACGAGGTGCGCGCACTGGAGGCGCACGGGCTGCGCGAGGGCCGCACGGCGTCGCGCGCCCTCGGCTACCATCAGATCCTGGCGGCGCTCGCCGGGGAGTGCACGGAAGCGGAGGCCCGTGCCGAGACCGTCCGTGCCACCAAACGCTTCGCGCGCCGCCAGGATTCATGGTTCAGGCGGGACCCGCGCGTGCACTGGTTGAGTGGGGCCGCCGCGGACCGCGAGGAACTTCCGCGGCTGGCCCTGGCGTTGGTCGAACGACCGGTCACAGCCTGATCACGTCATGGCATCGGGATGCGCCACCGGTCATCCCGGCCTCCGGCGCCGTGCCATCATCGAGCTTCGATCGCAAGTGGAGTCCTAGGTTGGGAGGGCGCGTGGCGATGGAGGCCGGCCCTCGCGACACCGCACAAGACACCGAACATGTCGCAGTCGGGCCCAGTGAGACCGAAGAGGCCGGGGACAGGCTGAGCTCGGACGGCCCGGACGACACGGTGGACGGCGGTGTGACCGCCGACGGTCCCGAGCCGGAGGAGATGTTCGCGAGCGGTCCCGAGGTGGAGGTCGAACTCCGCCCGCAGCGCCGCCTGCGTCTGTGGCAGCTGGCGCCCATCGTGGGCCTGGCCGCGGTCGGCTCCCTGATGTTCGCCTTCCCGCTCGCCTTCGACTTCGGCGACAGCGGCGCGGTGATCGCCATGCTGGGCCTGCTGATCTGCTTCTGCGCGGCCGGCTGGGGCATGACGGCCGCCCGCAGGGTCGGCTACACCTGGCCGGGCGTCCCGGCGAGGGGCTCGGGCCGCAGGCCCGACTGGCGCGTGGTGATCGGTTACGCGGTGCTGGTGGCGATCGTGGTCGTCCTGGCCGTCTGGCGCGTAGCGCGCCTGCGCTGAGAAGGCCTCCCGGTGGGGGCGGCCCGTTCGGGACGCTCCCGACCTCCACCGACCCGCGGCCGGGAAGCGACGCACCCCTCCCTTACCCTCGAAGAATGAGCATCCCCTTTCTCAAGGGCCACGGCACCGAGAACGACTTCGTGATCGTCCCGGACCCGGACAACGCCCTCGACCTCACCCCGGCCGCCGTCGCCGCGCTCTGCGACCGCCGCGCCGGCATCGGCGCCGACGGCGTGCTGCACGTCGTACGCTCCGCCGCGCACCCCGAGGCCAGGGGGATGGCCGCCGACGCCGAGTGGTTCATGGACTACCGCAACGGCGACGGCTCGGTCGCCGAGATGTGCGGCAACGGCGTCCGCGTCTTCGCCCGCTACCTCCAGCAGGCCGGCCATGTCACCGAGGGAGACCTCGCCGTCGCCACCCGTGGGGGCGTCAAGACCGTCCACATCGACAAGGCCGGTGACATCACCGTCGGCATGGGCCGCGCCCGTCTCCCGGAGGGCGACGTCACCGTGTCCGTCGGCGGCCGCACCTGGCCCGCGCTGAACGTGAACATGGGCAACCCGCACGCCGTCGCCTTCGTCGCGGACCTCGCCGACGCCGGGGACCTGTACACCCCGCCCCCCGTCAGCCCGCCGTCGGCCTACCCCGAAGGGGTCAACGTCGAGTTCGTCGTGGACCGCGGCCCCCGCCACGTGGCGATGCGCGTCCACGAGCGAGGCTCCGGTGAGACCCGCTCCTGCGGCACCGGTGCCTGCGCGGTCGCCGTCGCCGCCATCCGCCGTGACGGCGCCGACCCCGCCGTCAGCGGCACCCCGGCGACGTACACCGTGGACCTGCCCGGCGGACGGCTCGTCATCACCGAACGGCCCGACGGAGAAATCGAGATGACAGGCCCCGCCGTGATCGTGGCCGAGGGCGAGATCGACGCCGACTGGCTGGAAAACGCCCTCCGTTGAGGCGACCTGGCATCGTGAACCGTGGTCCGGGCCGCTGTGCGACACCCGGATCCACGGGAGCCGTCGCCCGCGTGGCGAAAAACGTCGGCCACCCGCCGAACAGGTGGCGCAAAATCGTAAACCTAGAAATCGTCGCTCGATGGGGTGATCCGTTTCACGCTCGGCGGGAGCCGGTCAATCGGGCGCGATGGGCTCGGTAGCATCAAGCACCGGCACGGACGGGGGGACGTCGCCCATCCCTGAGCCACGTATGCCCTGGGGCCCCGTCCGCCGGTCCACGAGCCGGAGGTGCCCATGAGTGCGGAGGCCACGAACCCTGCGACGCCCGGGCCTGTCGTGCCCACGGTGGCCCGCAGGAAGGCCCGCCCCCGGATCGACCTGCGTCGGCTGGGTCTGGCCGCGTTGCTCGGCAACGCCGCCCGCGGCAGACTCCCGGACGCCATCGGCCATGTCGCCGAGGCGCACCGCGCCCACTACCCCGACGCCGACCTCGAACCACTGCGCCGCGCCTACGTCCTGGCCGAGTCCTCGCACCGCGGCCAGATGCGCAAGAGCGGCGAGCCGTACATCACGCACCCGCTCGCGGTCACCCTGATCCTCGCGGAACTCGGCGCCGAGACCACGACCCTGACGGCCTCTCTGCTCCACGACACCGTCGAAGACACCGAGGTGACGCTCGACCAGGTCGGGGAGGAGTTCGGCGCGGAGGTCCGCTACCTGGTCGACGGGGTGACGAAGCTCGAGAAGGTCGACTACGGGGCCGCCGCCGAGCCCGAGACGTTCCGGAAGATGCTCGTCGCCACCGGCAGCGACGTCCGGGTGATGTCGATCAAGCTCGCCGACCGGCTGCACAACATGCGCACCCTCGGCGTGATGCGCCGCGAGAAACAGGAACGCATCGCCAAGGTCACCCGGGACGTCCTCATCCCGCTCGCCGAACGGCTCGGCGTGCAGGCGCTGAAGACCGAACTGGAGGACCTGGTCTTCGCGATCCTGCACCCCGACGAGTACGAGCACACCCGCGAGCTGATCGCGGCGAACGCGGCCCGCGCGGACGACACCCTCGCGGACATCGCCGACGAGGTGCGCGGAGTGCTGCGCGAGGCCGACATCCCGGCCGAAGTCCTCATCCGTCCCCGGCACTTCGTCTCCGTCCACCGGGTCAGCCGCAAGCGCGGCGAACTGCGCGGCTGCGACTTCGGCCGGCTGCTGGTGCTGGTCAACGAGGACGCGGACTGTTACGCCGTCCTCGGTGAACTGCACACCTGTCTGACCCCGGTGGTGTCGGAGTTCAAGGACTTCATCGCCGTACCGAAGTTCAACCTGTACCAGTCGCTGCACACGGCGGTCGCCCGTGCCGACGGCCAGGTGGCCGAGGTCCTCATCCGCACCCACCAGATGCACAAGGTCGCCGAGGCCGGCGTGGTCGCCCTCGGCAACCCCTACGCGCAGGCCGCCGAGGCACCCGCGGCGGACACCACGGACGACGCGGCCGACGGCGAGCGTGCCGACCCGACCCGCCCCGGCTGGCTCTCCCGCCTCCTCGACTGGCAGAAGGCCGCGCCCGACACCGACACCTTCTGGTCCACCCTCCGTGAGGACCTCGCCCAGGACCGCGAGATCACCGTCTTCCGTCCTGACGGCGGCACCCTCGGCCTCCCCGAGGGCGCCACCTGCGTGGACGCCGCGTACGCCCAGTACGGCGAGGACGCCCACGCCTGTATCGGCGCCCGTGTCAACGGCCGGCTCGCGACCCTCAGCACGGTCCTGCGGGACGGCGACACCGTCCAGCTCCTGATGGGCCAGGACCCGGCCTCCGAGCCCTCCCGGGAATGGCTGGAGCACGCCCACACACCCGCCGCCCGCATCGCCATCCAGCGCTGGATCGCCACCCACCCGGCGACCGCCGCGGAGGAACCACCGGCCCCCGTCCCCAGCCGCCCCGCCCCCGAACCCCAGGCAGCCGCCCCCCGCACCGCCAGCGCCGTGGTCGCCGACCGCCCCGACGCGACCGTACGGCTGGCCGGCTGCTGCACCCCCGTACCCCCCGACGAAGTCACCGGTTTCGCGGTCCGCGGGGGAGTGGTCACCGTGCACCGCGTGGAATGCGCCGCGGTGGCCCACATGAAGGGCACCGGCCGCCCGGAGATGGCCGTGAGCTGGGGCGACAACGCCGCCTGCCGGGTCACCCTGGTCGCCGAATCATTCGGCCGCCCCCATCTGCTCGCCGACCTCACCGAGGCGATGGCCCAGGAGGGCGCCGAGATCGTCTCGGCGACCGTGGAACCGCCCAGCCAGCAGCGCGTGCGCCACACCTACACCGTCGAACTCCCCGACGCGGCCCACCTGCCGGACCTGATGCGCGCGATGCGCAACGTGCCCGGCGTGTACGACGTGGGCCGCGCACAACCCCAGTGACACCGGGCCGCGCGCCTCACCGGTGACAGCGGGCCCCACACAGGTGACGAGCCCGGCGGGTCGGTGTGGGCCGGTGAAGTACCCGTTCGAGTGGTTTCGTCGCGAGTCGTCGCGGCCCACCGGGACCGCGCTGGTAGCGGTGGTCCATGCCGCTCACCCTCCGCACCGGCCCGCTGCCGCGCCGTAGCCGCCCGTCCCGGCCCCGGCTGGCCGCCGCCCTCCTCGCCTCCGCCGTCTCCGTCGCCCTGCTGGGCGCGAGCGCACCGCCGGTCCCGCTGGGCCTCGGCGACCGGCTCTTCCCCTACCTCGGCAACCCCGGGTACGACGTGGCGTCGTACGACCTCTCCTTCACCTACGCCGGCCGTAACGACAAGCCGCTCCAGGCCGTCACCACCATCGACGCCGTCACCACCGCGGACCTGGACCGGGTCAACCTCGACTTCGCGCACGGCAAGGTCCAGTCCGTGGAGGTCGACGGCCGGCCCGCCGCCTACGCGACCGCCGGCGAGGACCTGGTCGTCACGCCCGACCGGCCGCTGCGGAAGGGCAGCTGGACCCGGATCACGGTGCGGCACACCAGCGACCCGGTGCCCGCCAAGGACCAGGACGGCGGCTGGGTGCGCACCACCGACGGACTCGCCATGGCCAACCAGGCGGACGCCGCCCACCTGGTCTTCCCGTGCAACGACCACCCGTCCGACAAGGCGATGTTCACCTTCCACGTGACCGCCCCGGACGACTACACGGTCGTCGCCAACGGACTGCCCACCGAGGCAGCCCGGACCGGCGGCCGGACCACCTGGACCTACCGCACCCGGCACCCCATGGCCACCGAGCTGGCCCAGGTCTCCATCGGCCACTCCGCCGTCCTGCACCGCAAGGGGCCGCACGGACTGCCGGTCCGGGACGTCGTCCCCAGCGCCGACGCCAAGAAACTCGAACCCTGGCTGGCCAGGACGCCGGACCAGATCGCCTGGCTGGAGAGCAAGGTCGGCACGTTCCCGTTCGAGACGTACGGCGTGCTCATGGCACAGGCCACCACCGGGTTCGAACTGGAGACCCAGACCCTCTCGCTGTTCGAGAAGAACCTGTTCACCCAGCCCGCTTACCCCAAGTGGTACATCGAGTCGATCATGGTCCACGAGCTCTCGCACCAGTGGTTCGGCGACAGCGTCAGCCCGCGCGCGTGGTCGGACGTCTGGCTGAACGAGGGCCACGCCACCTGGTACGAGGAGCTGTACGGGGAGGAGAAGAGCCACCACCCCATGATCGACCGTATGAAGGCGGCCTACGGCGAATCCGACGCCTGGCGCGCCTCCGGCGGACCGCCCGCTCGGCCCAAGGCCCCCGCACCGGGCCAGAAGATCAGCATCTTCCGGCCGAACATCTACGACGGGGCGGCCCTGATCCTCTACGCCCTGCGCCAGCAGATCGGCAAACCCGCCTTCGAGCGCCTGGAACGGATCTGGGTGCGGAGCCACCGGGACGGCGACGCCGGCACCGCCGACTTCGTCCGCCTGGCCTCCGCGGTCGCCGGCCGCGACCTCACCGCCTTCCTCGACCCCTGGCTGTACGGCGCGAAGACCCCGCCCATGCCCGGTCACCCGGACTGGAAGCAGCAACCTGCCAAGCAGGCCCCGCGCAAGCAGGCGCACAAGTGACGGCGTGACGGCCCCGGCACTGACGCGGGCCTGGAAATAACACGGTGCCGAGGCGGCGCGTGCCGTGCGACCATCATGGGGTCGGCACGGCACGGCACGCCGCGGGTCAGCGGGAATCTCCCGGGGTACTCGTACGTTGAACAGTCGTCGGACGGACAACGGCCGACTTCGGCATTCCATCGACACAAAGGACCCAATGACCTCCTCTTCTTCCCCTTCCCAGGACACCAGGCGCCTCGCGCAGGACTACCCCGACGGTCTTCGGGCCGATGCCCTGATGGAAGAGGACGTCGCCTGGAGCCACGAGATCGACGGAGAGCGGGACGGCGACCAATTCGACCGCTCCGAGCGCGCGGCCCTGCGCCGTGTCGCCGGCCTCTCCACCGAGCTCGAGGACGTCACCGAGGTCGAGTACCGGCAGCTCCGCCTGGAGCGGGTCGTACTGGTCGGAGTGTGGACCTCGGGCACCGCACAGGACGCGGACAACTCCCTCGCGGAGCTGGCCGCCCTCGCCGAGACGGCGGGCGCACTGGTGCTCGACGGCGTCATCCAGCGCCGCGACAAGCCCGACGCGGCCACCTACATCGGCTCCGGCAAGGCCCTGGAGCTGCGCGACATCGTCCTCGAGTCGGGCGCCGACACCGTCATCTGCGACGGTGAGCTGAGCCCCGGCCAGCTGATCCAGCTGGAGGACGTCGTCAAGGTCAAGGTCATCGACCGGACCGCCCTGATCCTCGACATCTTCGCCCAGCACGCCAAGTCCCGCGAGGGCAAGGCGCAGGTCGCGCTCGCGCAGATGCAGTACATGCTGCCGCGGCTGCGAGGCTGGGGTCAGTCGCTGTCCCGGCAGATGGGTGGCGGTCGCGGCGGCCTGGCCACGCGCGGTCCCGGTGAGACCAAGATCGAGACGGACCGGCGGCGGATCCGCGAGAAGATGGCGAAGATGCGCCGGGAGATCGCGGAGATGAAGACCGGCCGCGAGATCAAGCGCCAGGAGCGCCGCCGCAACAAGGTGCCCTCCGTCGCCATCGCGGGCTACACCAACGCCGGAAAGTCCTCCCTGCTCAACCGCCTCACGGGCGCCGGTGTCCTGGTCGAGAACGCCCTGTTCGCGACCCTGGACCCGACGGTCCGGCGGGCCGAGACCCCCGGCGGCCGCCTGTACACCCTGGCGGACACGGTCGGATTCGTCCGCCACCTGCCCCACCACCTGGTCGAGGCGTTCCGCTCCACCATGGAGGAGGTCGGCGACTCCGACCTGATCCTGCACGTGGTCGACGGCTCGCACCCGGCGCCGGAGGAGCAGCTGGCCGCGGTGCGCGAGGTGATCAGGGACGTCGGCGCCACCGACGTCCCGGAGATCGTCGTCATCAACAAGGCGGACGCGGCGGACCCCCTGGTCCTGCAGCGCCTGCTCCGTGTCGAGAAGCGGTCCATCGCTGTCTCGGCCCGCACGGGCCAGGGCATCGACGAACTGCTGGCCCTCCTCGACAACGACCTGCCCCGCCCCTCGGTGGAGATCGAGGCCCTGGTGCCGTACACCCACGGCAAGCTGGTCGCCCGCGCGCACAACGAGGGCGAGGTCCTCTCGGAGGAGCACACCGCCGAGGGCACCCTCCTCAAGGTCCGCGTCCACGAGGAGCTGGCAGCGGAACTCGCGCCGTATGTGCCGGCACCGCTCGCATGACAGCTCGTACGTGAAAGGGCCGCCCCCCTTTGTCGGGGGGCGGCCCTTTCACTTGCCTGGGTGCGAGGGGAACGGCGACATCAGCCCCCTTCTCACTGATCAGCGAACTCCGTGCTGACCGCCTCGTACACACCCTTCGCCACGGTCCCGAACCGCGGCCCGGCCAGCCACCCCGAACTCACCGGCCCTATGGACGTGTTGGAGACCAGCGCCACCTTCCCGTCGGCACCCTTCTCCACCCAGCCACCGCCGGACGCCCCGCCGGTCATCGTGCACCCGATCCGGTACATCGTCGGTGCCGCGGCATCGATCGACAGCCGCCCCGGCCTGTCCGCGCACTGGTACAGCAAGGACCCGTCGTACGGCTTGGCCGCCGGATACCCGGTGGCCGTGATGCTCTGCACCTTCGGCACGGCCGGCGCGTCGAAGTTCACCGGAAGCGCCGAACCGACCGTCTCCTCCAGGGACTTGCCGCCGCTGCCCTGCTCGGGAGTCACATGGATCACGGCGTAGTCGTACGAGGCGCCCTGGCCGCCGGTCTCCCCGCCCTGGTCGATCCACTGCTGCGAGGTCCGCGCTCCGTCACCCCACCACACGCCGTACGGCGCGACCTCCGAGCGGGTGGCCTTCGCCAGCGCCGCCCCGGTCAGACCCTTGTCGTTGTACGACGGCACGAACGCGATGTTGCGGTACCAGCCGCCCTTCTTGCCGGCGTGCACACAGTGCCCCGCCGTCCACACCAGGTTGGACTTGCCCGGGTGCGCGGGGTCCTCGACGACCGTCGCCGAGCAGACCATCGTGCCCTCGGGCGAGTCGAAGAAGACCTTCCCGGCCGTGGCCGCCGCGGCGTGGTACGTGGGCCGCACCGCCGTCGCCGGGACCGGCGCCGGGACCGGGTCGGTCACGCCCTGGTCACCGGAGAGGTCGTTGTCGTCGACGGCCTTGTGCCGGGCCGGGTCGTCGGCGTTCCGCATCCGGTCGGGGTTCCACAAGCCCTTGATGACGGGGTTGATGAAATCGTCGGCCTCGCGCAGCCAGTCATGCCTGTCCCACTTCTTCCAGGCGCCGTTCTTCCACTTGTCGATGTCGATCCCGTGTTCTTTGAGCTTGTTCCTGATGTCCGCCGGGATCTTGATCTTGCCGTCGCCGGGGTCGGCCGTGGCGGACGCGGACGCCGGGCTGCCCGCGTGGTCGTCGCCCGAGCCGTTGCAGGCGGTGGCGGTGAGCGCCAGGGCCGAGGCGAGGGCGACGGCCGCCAGCGCCCGGGGCGTGCCCCCTCCCCGGCGAAGGACGGACGACGGCCGGATGGGTCGCATGGTGGTGACTCCCCCTGTTGTCATAGGACTTCAGCGCCACACACTATGCGCTCGCTGTGAGGGGCCGTCCCCGGCCGGGCAACGGTTTCGCTACGGCCTCGCCGGCGAGGCAACCGCAGTTCGCAGCCGGGGTCGACGGGGCGTGTGCAACCGGTGTCGTCGCGCGTGCGCACAGCCGACTCCAGATACAGCCGGTGCGGATCACGTCCGGTGCGGATCCCAGGAGTCGGCAACTGTTCCGAGCCGACCCGTAACCAGCCGGACTGCCCGGGGTTGTAGCGGTGGGGGTCCGGCTGTCTGTGTCCGGCGCCCGCCGGACAACTCGCCTCTGGACAGCGGGAGGACAGCGAGCCGTGGCCGTGACCGAGTCGGTGACCGAGGAAACGTTCGGGGGAGCGCGCGCAGCGCACGAGGGGATTCTCAGGCGTCAGTCGGCGCGAGAATCGCGGGCCCGCACCTATGCGCGCGCCCTGCCCATCGTGCCGGTCCGGGCGCGCGGACTGACCATCGAGGGCGCCGACGGCCGCCGTTACCTGGACTGCCTCTCCGGTGCCGGCACCCTCGCCCTCGGCCACAACCACCCGGTCGTGCTGGAGGCGATCCGCAAAGTACTCGACTCCGGTGCCCCGCTTTCCGTCCTCGACCTGGCGACCCCGGTCAAGGACGCGTTCGTCACCGAACTGTTCCGCACCCTGCCACCCGGCCTCGCCGACCGCGCCCGCGTCCAGTTCTGCGGACCCGCCGGGACGGACGCCGTGGAGGCCGCCCTCAAACTGGTGCGCACCGCGACCGGACGCACCGGTGTCCTCGCCTTCACCGGCGCCTACCACGGGATGACCGCCGGTGCGCTGGCCGCCTCCGGCGGAGCCGGTGACGTCCGGGTCGCCCGGCTGCCCTATCCGCAGGACTACCGCTGTCCGTTCGGCGTCGGCGGCCCACGCGGCGCCGAACTCGCCGCCCGCTGGACCGAGTCGCTGCTCGACGACCCCAAGTCCGGCGTCCCACTGCCCGCCGGCATGATCCTCGAACCCGTCCAGGGCGAGGGCGGGGTGCATCCCGCGCCGGACGACTGGCTGCGCCGGATGCGCCGTCTCACCGCCGACCGGTCCATCCCCCTCATCGCGGACGAGATCCAGACCGGTGTGGGCCGGACCGGCGCCTTCTGGGCCGTCGAGCACAGCGGAATCACCCCCGACGTGATGGTCCTGTCCAAGGCCATCGGTGGCAGCCTCCCCCTCGCGGTCGTCGTCTACCGCGACGATCTCGACCTCTGGGCTCCCGGCGCCCACGCCGGCACCTTCCGTGGCAACCAACTCGCCATGGCCGCCGGCGCGGCCACCCTCGCCCACGTCCGCGAGAACGCCCTCGCCGACCGGGCCCGCGTGCTCGGCACCCGCATGCTGACCCGACTGCGCGGACTCCAGGACGAATTCGCGTGCGTGGGGGAGGTGCGGGGGCGGGGCCTGATGATCGGGGTGGAAATGGTCGATCCGGAGACGGAGCGGAGCCCTGGGCAGGGGAAGCCCACCGGCTCCGCCGACGCGACCGGAAGCCGGGACGGCAGGCCCGCGGGCCCGGTCGGCGATGCGACCGGCGAGCGGGACGGTGACGCCGGACCCGGGCCCCACCCGGCCGCCCCGGGACTGGCCGCCGCCGTCCAGCGCGCCTGTCTGGAAAGGGGCCTGATCGTCGAACTCGGCGGCCGCCACGCCGGTGTCGTACGACTCCTTCCGCCGCTGACCATCACCGACGAACAAGCCGATGCCGTACTGGACCGACTCGCCGACGCGGTGGCCGCGGTGGCCCGCGACCCGTCCGGCCGACACGGCGCCCGAACGGACCAGAAACGCGTCCGGAAGGACTAGGAGAACCAGGAAGAGACCGGGAATCCCGGCCCGTCCAACGGCCGGACACATGCCGACCGGCCCCCGCACGAAATCCCACACCCTCCGCACCTCCTCGTCCTGGCCGTCTCCGCCGTCAGGACCCAGGACGGCGAACCCGCACCGCCCGAGCCCCGAGGAACCCCTTGAACGCCACCCCTCACCCCGACGAGCCCGGGGACCCAGGCCCCCAGGGACGCCGCGTTCCGCTCGCCGAGTCGGTCCCCCCGCAAGGCGGCCGTGCCGTCCGGCCCGAGCGGCGGCACGACGAGCCCGGAGACCCTCTGGAACACCCCGACCCGTCCACCGCGGCCCAGGCCGCCGCCGTGGACAACCTGCTGCGCTGCTGGACGCGCGAGACCGGTCTCCCCGCCCCGGACACCGGCATCCTCCGTATCCCGCTGCCCGCCAGCGGTGCGGCCCTGATCACCCCGGTCCGCCACTGGTCCCCGACCGGCTGGCACCGCTTCGGCCCGCCCCGGCTGGCCGGCGCCCCCGGCTCCGCCCCGCCCGTGGACGCGGTCACCCTCGCCGCCCTGCTCGCCCGCGAGACGACCTGGACAGCGGCGTCCACAGCTGACCGACCCGACAACAACCCCGCCGGAGCCGCCGGAGCCGCCGGAGCCGCCGGAGCCGCCGGAGCCGCCGGAGCCGCCGGAGCCGCCGGAGCCGCCGGAGCCGCCGGAGCCGCCGGAGCCGGCATGCCCCGTGTCGCCGAAAGCGCGCCCGTCACCCAGGCCGCTCCCGCCACCCCCGCCGACGGCGACCTGGTGGCCCGGGTCGCCGACTCCCTGCGCCGCACGGCCCTCTTCATCGCCGACCGGCGGGCCCACCCCGCCGACGGTCCCGACCGCTTCCTCGCCGCCGAGCAGGCGCTCCTCCTCGGCCACCCCCTGCACCCGACCCCGAAGAGCCGCGAAGGCCTGACCGAATCCGAAGCCCGCCTGTACTCACCGGAGCTGCGCGGCTCCTTCCCCCTGCACTGGATGACAGTCCACTCCTCGCTGCTCGCCACCGACTCGGCCTGGACCGAACGCGGCCGACCCGTCCCCGCGCCGCACCTCATGGAACGCCTCGCCGGGACGCCCCTGCCGCTGCCCGAGGGCCATGCCGCCGCGCTGCCCCTGCACCCCTGGCAGGCCCGCGAGGTCCGCCACCGCGAGGAGACCGCCGCCCTCCTCGACGCCGGACTGCTCCGCGATCTGGGCCCCCTCGGCGCCCCCTGGCATCCCACCTCCTCCGTACGCACCGTCCACCGCACCGGCGCCGCCGCCATGCTCAAGCTGTCGCTCGGTCTGCGCATCACCAACTCCCGTCGCGAGAACCTCCGCAAGGAACTCCACCGTGGCGTGGAGGTGCACCGTCTGCTGCGCACCGGCCTCGGCAAGCAGTGGCAGGCCGCCCACCCCGGGTTCGACATCGTGCGCGACCCCGCCTGGCTCGCCGTCGACGGCCAGGACGGCCGGCCCGTGCCCGGCATCGACGTGATGATCCGGCACAACCCGTTCGCCCCGGCCGACGACGTGTCCTGCGTCGCCGGGCTGGTCGCCCCATGCCCCCATGACGCGCCACACCCCCACGGCACCGCACGCCCCCACGGCACACCGGCCACGGACGGCAGGCCGCCCCGGCCGTACCGCTCACGGCTGGCCCGGGTGGTCGCCCGGCTCGCCGCACGCACCGGCCGGCCCGTCGGCGCCGTCAGCGCCGAGTGGTTCCTGCGCTACCTGGAGCAGGTCGTCCGCCCGCTGCTCTGGCTCGACGGTGAGGCCGGCATCGCCCTGGAGGCGCACCAGCAGAACACCCTGCTCCTGCTGGACCCCGACGGCTGGCCCGTCGGCGGCCGCTACCGCGACAACCAGGGCTACTACTTCCGCGAGTCACGGCGGGCCGACCTCGACGCCCGACTGCCCGGCATCGGCGAGCACAGCGACACCTTCGTCTCCGACGAGACCACCGACGAACGCTTCGCCTACTACCTCGGCATCAACAACGTGTTCGGTCTCATCGGGGCGTTCGGCTCCCAGCATCTCGCCGACGAACGTCTGTTGCTCGCGGCGTTCCGCCGGTTCCTCACCGACACGGCCGCCGGACCCACCCGATCGCACAGCTCCCTGCCCGGCCGCCTGCTCGACTCACCGGTCCTGCGGTGCAAGGCCAACCTGCTGACCCGGCTGAAAGGCCTCGACGAACTCGTCGGCCCGGTCGACACCCAGTCCGTCTACGTCACCATCGCCAACCCCCTCCACTCCTGACTCGCCCGACCACACCGAATCCCGACCCCACCGACCCCGCCGACCACCCCCTTCGTTCACCGACCGAGGAACATGACCCACCTCGTCTCCTGAGAGGAGCGCACCGTGCCTCCCACCGACGCGAGCGCCGACGCAGGCCCCGTACCGGTCCATCCCGGCCGCCCCTGTGACCCCGGCCGCTCCGGACCCGCCGAGATCACCGGGGACTGCGAGGACACCCTGGACCTCCGTCTGCCCGCGGGACTTCGCGCCCTCTTCGCCGACAAGACGGCCGACCGGCCGGCCCCGAGCCCTGCCGGCGCGCCGGACCTGCTCGACCATGTGGGCGCCTGGGGCCCGACCCCGACCCCGGTCGGCTCCTTCCAGTTGGTGCCAGCGCAGGTGGAACGGGACCTGCCGGTCATCAGCCGCTGGATGGACGACCCCGCAGTGGCCAGGTTCTGGCAGTTGGCCGGCTCACCGACACGGACGGAGGACCACCTGCGCGGCCAACTCGCCGGTGACGGACGCAGCGTCCCGTGTCTGGGTCTGCTGGACGGCACCCCCATGAGCTACTGGGAGATCTACCGGGCCGACCTCGACCCGCTCGCCCGCCGCTATCCGGCCCGCCCGCACGACACCGGACTGCACCTCCTCATCGGCGATGCCGCAGACCGGGGAAAGGGACTGGGCTCCGCCCTGCTCAGAGCCGTGGCCGATCTCGTACTCGACCACCGCCCCGCCTGTGCGCGGGTCGTCGCGGAACCTGATCTTCACAACACCCCCTCCGTGGCCGCCTTCCTCAACGCGGGCTACCGCTACGCAGCCGAGGTCGACCTGCCTGCCAAACGGGCCGCCCTCATGATCCGAGACCGGTCCCTCCGTCATCTGATGTAGCGCTGAGTGATTGCCTGCACACATGTAGTACGAAGCGGCGGCCGACCGAGTTCCCGGCCGTCCGAAGAAAACCGCGGCGGCCGAACTCCGGCCCGTCCCTTCTCCGTCAGGCCCGTCCGTTGAGGAGTCCTCGGCGTGCTCGCACCCCTCGCGCCCGTCTTGACCGCCCGATTGTCAGCGCAGGGCCGTAGGGTGGTCGCGCTATGACGAAGCCCTCACTCCCTGAACTCCTGCATGCCGCTGTCACAGCTGTCGGCGGCACGGAGCGCCCCGGCCAGGTGACCATGGCCGAATCGGTCGCCGAAGCGATCGACGACGGATCCCATCTGCTGGTCCAGGCCGGCACCGGCACCGGAAAGTCGCTCGGCTATCTGGTGCCCGCGCTCGCCCACGGGGGGCGGGTCGTCGTGGCGACGGCGACCCTCGCCCTGCAGAGACAGCTCGTGGAGCGAGACCTGCCGCGGACCGTCGACGCCCTGCACCCGCTGCTGCGCCGCCGCCCGGAGTTCGCGATGCTCAAGGGCCGGTCGAACTACCTGTGTCTGCACCGGCTGCACGAGGGAGTGCCGCAGGACGAGGAAGAGGGTCTTTTCGACCAGTTCGAGGCGGCCGCCCCGACCAGCAGGCTGGGGCAGGACCTGTTGCGGCTGCGGGACTGGGCCGACGAGACCGAGAGCGGTGACCGCGACGATCTGACGCCGGGTGTCTCCGACAAGGCATGGGCGCAGGTCTCGGTCTCCTCGCGGGAGTGCCTCGGTGCGTCCAAGTGCGCCTACGGCGCCGAGTGCTTCGCCGAGATGGCCCGCGAGCGCGCCAAGCTCGCCGAGGTGGTCGTCACCAACCACGCTCTGCTGGCGATCGACGCCATCGAGGGCGCCCCCGTGCTTCCCCAGCACGAGGTGCTGATCGTGGACGAGGCGCACGAACTGGTCTCCCGGGTCACCGGTGTCGCCACCGGCGAGCTCACCCCGGGCCAGGTCAACCGCGCGGTCCGGCGCTCCGCCAAGCTGGTCGACGAGAAGGCCGCCGACCAGCTCCAGACCGCCGCGGAGGGCTTCGAGCGGCTGATGGAGCTGGCCCTGCCGGGCCGTCTGGAGGAGATCCCGGAGGATCTCGGCTATGCCCTCGCGGCGCTTCGGGACGCGTCCCGCACGGTGATCTCCGCGATCGGCACGACCCGGGACAAGTCCGTCCAGGACGAGGACGCGGTCCGCAAGCAGGCGCTGGCGTCGGTGGAGAGCGTGCACGATGTGGCCGAGCGGATCGTGAACGGCTCCGAGTGGGACGTCGTCTGGTACGAACGGCACGACCGCTTCGGCGCCTCCCTGCGCGTCGCCCCGATGTCCGTCTCGGGCCTGCTCCGGGAGAAGCTCTTCGCCGACCGGTCGGTCACCCTCACCTCGGCGACCCTCAAGCTCGGCGGCGACTTCAACGGCGTGGGCGCCTCCCTCGGCCTCGCGCCGGAGGGCACCGAGGGGGAGGACCTCCCGCGCTGGAAGGGAGTGGACGTCGGCTCGCCCTTCGACTACCCGAAACAGGGCATCCTCTACGTCGCCAAACACCTCGCCCGCCCCGCGCGGGACGGCGACCGGGCCGACATGCTCGACGAACTGACCGAGCTGATCCAGGCGGCCGGCGGCCGCACCCTCGGCCTCTTCTCCTCGATGCGCGCCGCCCAGCTGGCCGCCGAGGAACTGCGCGTCCGAATCCCCGAGTTCCCGATACTCCTGCAGGGCGAGGAGACCCTGGGTGAGCTGATCAAGAACTTCGCGGCCGATCCCCGGACCTGTCTGTTCGGCACGCTGTCCCTGTGGCAGGGCGTGGACGTCCCGGGTCCCAGCTGCCAGCTGGTCGTCATGGACAAGATCCCGTTCCCGCGCCCCGACGACCCCTTGATGAGCGCGCGCCAGAAGGCGGTGGAGGACGCCGGTGGCAACGGCTTCATGGCGGTCGCCGCCACCCATGCCGCGCTGCTGATGGCCCAGGGTGCCGGCCGGCTGGTGCGGGCGTCGGGGGACCGGGGCGTGGTCGCCGTACTCGATCAGCGGCTGGCGACCGCTCGGTACGGGAGCTATCTCAAGGCGTCACTGCCGGACTTCTGGTACACCACGGACCGTAACCAGGTCCGGAAGTCGCTGGCGGCGATCGACGCCTTGGCGCGGCAGGCGGAGGCGGAATGAGCCGGGGGGTGGTTCCGGTGGTCCCTTGGTGGGACGGGGCCACCCCTCGGGTGCGAGCAGGCGTGCGGCGGTGCGCCGGACAATGCAGGACCCCGGAACCGGCGCAGGGGTCCCGGGGCCCGATCTGAGGGCGGGTGGCGTGAGTGCCCGCCGCAGGCGTCATACGCGCCGCAGTACCGCGACGACCTTGCCGAGGATGGTCGCGTCGTCGCCTGGGATCGGCTCGTAGGCCGCGTTGTGGGGGAGGAGCCAGACATGGCCGTCCTCGCGCTTGAAGCGCTTGACCGTGGCCTCGCCGTCGAGCATGGCGGCGACGATGTCACCGTTCTCAGCGACCGGCTGGCGGCGGACGGTCACCCAGTCGCCGTCGCAGATCGCGGCCTCGATCATGGAATCACCGACGACCTTGAGGACGAACAGCTCGCCGTCGCCGACCAGCTGCCGGGGGAGGGGGAAGACGTCCTCGACGGACTCCTCGGCGAGGATCGGCCCACCGGCGGCGATCCGGCCGACCAGCGGGACGTAGGACGCCGCGGGCTTGCCGGCGGTGTCCGTGGGCTGCACGGTCACGGCCTGGTCGGAGCCCCGCACCTCGTACGCGCGCGGGCGGTGCGGGTCGCGGCGCAGGAAGCCCTTGCGCTCCAGTGCCATCAGCTGGTGGGCCACCGAGGACGTGCTGGACAGGCCGACGGCCTGGCCGATCTCCCGCATCGACGGCGGGTAGCCCCGTCGCTGCACCGAGTCCCGGATCACCTCGATCACCCGGCGTTGCCGGTCGGTGAGGCCCGAGCTGTCCGCCCTGATGCCTGGAGGTCGGCCCGGCAGGGAGCGCTTGTGTCCCTCGGGATTCACGGCTTCGTTCATGGCGTGCACCGGGTCGATTCGGCCCTGGGAGCGGTCCTGGGCGGTGATGGTGGCACTGTCTGCGGTCGTGGTCACGTCGGCCCCTCTCGATGGTCTCCCTGCTGGACAACGGTAGTTGCTTTCGAAAGGTTGCGCCAAACACACGTTCGAGTGAAAAAACGCGGTTCAGCGGACGCGATCACGTGTCCGGGTGTATGGGTCATGCGGTCTCCGGCGGGCAAAAAGGTTCATTGTCGTACTCTTCACCGCCGGTGACGGCCTCGCGGGTGCCCCCAGTCTGCCATCAGTGCTGTCGCCGACCGGGACATCCGTCCCCATCTGCGCCGGAGTCGCACGTGACCTCCGTGCGGCGCTCACGCTATCTCCGAATCCGCCGTAGCGGTACGTGTGCGACACGCGCAACCTGGCGATGTATCAGCCAATCACCACATCTAGTGGTTGGATTGCGACCGCGGCCCACAAGTTGTGGTCCCCCGGGTCTCCGGTCTCTCTGAGATCGCCTATGCTTGGGGCTGCTTCGCGGGACCCCTGAGGTCCGGCGAGGCTGTCGAGTCTGCTGTGAGGAGGGTTGGAGATCATGCACTGTCCCTTCTGCAGGCACCCCGACAGCCGGGTCGTCGACAGTCGTACGACCGACGACGGCACGTCGATCCGCAGGCGCCGCCAGTGCCCTGACTGCTCCCGTCGTTTCACGACCGTGGAGACGTGCTCGCTCATGGTGGTGAAGCGGTCCGGAGTCACCGAGCCGTTCAGCCGTACCAAGGTCATCAACGGGGTGCGCAAGGCATGCCAGGGGCGACCTGTCACCGAGGACGCGCTCGCCCAGCTCGGCCAACGGGTCGAGGAGGCGGTGCGGGCCACCGGAAGCGCCGAGCTGACCACCCACGACGTGGGGCTGGCCATACTCGGCCCATTGCAGGAACTCGACCTGGTCGCCTTCCTGCGATTCGCCTCCGTGTACCGGGCATTCGACACGCTCGAGGATTTCGAGGCCGCGATCGCGGAACTCAGGCAGGCGGCGCAGGACCCGGCCGCGGACGACGAAGGCGCGGCAGCGGGGAGCCAGGAGGACGATCACGGGCCAGGCGGGACCGCTCGGGTGCCCGCGCCCGCCCACATCGCCGACTGACGGGCGGACCGGAACCGGTCGGAGGACCCGGGTCCGGTTGTCGGACGGCGATCCAGGACTTGTCGCGGGGGCGGCTCAGCGTGCCCGCGACGCGGAAACAGAACAGCGTGTCACGGGAACATCGTGGCATTTCAGGGCGTTTTAGCCCGTACAGGGAGGCGGCATGACAGAGACGGCGAGCGGTCCGGCACGGAGTTCCCGCGCGAAGGGGACGAAGGCCACCAAGGGACTGCGTATCGAGCGCATCCACACCACCCCCGGCGTGCACCCGTACGACGAGGTGAGCTGGGAGCGCCGTGACGTCGTCATGACCAACTGGCGCGACGGCTCGGTCAACTTCGAGCAGCGTGGCGTCGAGTTCCCCGACTTCTGGTCGTTGAACGCGGTCAACATCGTCACCAGCAAGTACTTCCGCGGTGCCGTCGGCACCCCGCAGCGCGAGACCAGCCTCCGGCAGCTGATCGACCGCATCGTGAAGACCTACCGGAAGGCCGGCGAGGACCACAAGTACTTCGCCACCCCCGCCGACGCCGAGATCTTCGAGCACGAGCTGGCCTACGCCCTCCTGCACCAGATCTTCAGCTTCAACAGCCCCGTGTGGTTCAACGTGGGCACCCCGCAGCCCCAGCAGGTCTCCGCCTGCTTCATCCTGTCCGTCGACGACTCCATGGAGTCGATCCTCGACTGGTACAAGGAAGAGGGGATGATCTTCAAGGGCGGCTCCGGAGCCGGCCTCAACCTCTCCCGCATCCGTTCCTCCAAGGAACTCCTCTCCTCCGGCGGCAACGCCTCCGGACCGGTCTCCTTCATGCGCGGCGCCGACGCCTCCGCCGGAACCATCAAGTCGGGCGGTGCCACGCGCCGCGCCGCCAAGATGGTCATCCTCGACGTCGACCACCCCGACATCGAGGACTTCATCGAGACCAAGGTCAAGGAGGAGGAGAAGATCCGCGCCCTGCGTGACGCGGGCTTCGACATGGACCTGGGCGGCGACGACATCACGTCCGTCCAGTACCAGAACGCCAACAACTCGGTCCGCGTGAACGACGAGTTCATGAGGGCGGTCGAGCAGGGCGGCCAGTTCGGACTGCGCGGCCGGATGACCGGAGAGGTCATCGAGGAGGTCCAGGCCAAGAGCCTGTTCCGCAAGATGGCCGAGGCCGCCTGGGCCTGCGCCGACCCGGGCATCCAGTACGACGACACCATCAACCACTGGCACACGTGCCCGGAGTCCGGCCGGATCAACGGCTCGAACCCGTGCAGCGAGTACATGCACCTGGACAACACGTCCTGCAACCTCGCCTCGCTGAACCTGATGAAGTTCCTCAAGGACGACGGCAAGGGCAACCAGTCCTTCGACGTCGAGCGCTTCAGCAAGGTCGTCGAGCTCGTCATCACCGCGATGGACATCTCCATCTGCTTCGCGGACTTCCCGACCCAGAAGATCGGCGAGAACACCCGCGCCTTCCGCCAGCTCGGCATCGGCTACGCCAACCTCGGCGCCCTGCTGATGGCGACCGGCCACGCCTACGACTCCGAAGGCGGCCGTGCGCTCGCCGGTGCCATCACCTCCCTCATGACCGGTACCGCGTACAAGCGCTCCGCGGAGCTCGCCGCGGTCGTCGGCCCGTACGACGGCTACGCCCGCAACGCCGACGCCCACAACCGCGTCATGCAGCAGCACGCCGACGCCAACACCGTGGCCGTCCGCATGGACGACCTGGACACCCCGGTCTGGGCCGCCGCCACGGAGGCCTGGCAGGACGTGGTGCGCCTCGGCGAGAAGAACGGTTTCCGTAACTCCCAGGCGTCCGTCCTCGCGCCGACCGGCACCATCGGTCTCGCCATGTCCTGCGACACCACCGGTGTCGAGCCCGACCTCGCCCTGGTCAAGTTCAAGAAACTGGTCGGCGGCGGTTCGATGCAGATCGTCAACGGCACGGTCCCGCAGGCCCTGCGCCGCCTGGGGTACCAGGAGGAGCAGATCGAGGCGATCGTCGCCCACATCGCCGAGCACGGCAACGTGATCGACGCCCCCGGCCTCAAGCACGAGCACTACGAGGTCTTCGACTGCGCCATGGGCGAGCGCGCCATCTCCCCGATGGGCCACGTCCGCATGATGGCCGCGATCCAGCCGTGGATCTCCGGTGCCATCTCCAAGACGGTCAACATGCCGGAGTCGGCGACCGTCGAGGAGGTCGAGGAGATCTACTTCGAGGCCTGGAAGCTCGGCGTCAAGGCGCTCGCGATCTACCGCGACAACTGCAAGGTCGGCCAGCCGCTCTCCGCCAAGACCAAGGAGAAGGAGAAGGAGGAGGTCGCGGAGAAGGCCGAGGCGACCATCCGCGAGACGGTCGAGAAGGTCATCGAGTACCGCCCGGTCCGCAAGCGCCTCCCGAAGGGTCGTCCCGGCATCACCACGTCCTTCACCGTCGGCGGCGCCGAGGGCTACATGACGGCCAACTCCTACCCCGACGACGGCCTGGGCGAGGTCTTCCTGAAGATGTCCAAGCAGGGTTCCACCCTCGCGGGCATGATGGACGCCTTCTCCATCGCGGTCTCGGTCGGCCTGCAGTACGGCGTGCCGCTGGAGACCTACGTCTCGAAGTTCACCAACATGCGCTTCGAGCCGGCCGGCATGACGGACGACCCGGACGTGCGGATGGCGCAGTCGATCGTCGACTACATCTTCCGCCGCCTGGCGTTGGACTTCCTGCCCTTCGAGACGCGCTCGGCGCTCGGCATCCACTCCGCCGAGGAGCGTCAGCGTCACCTGGAGACCGGTTCGTACGAGCCGTCCATCGAGGACGACGAGGTCGACGTCGAGGGCCTGGCCCAGTCGGCGCCGCGGGCCCAGGAGCTGAAGGCCGTCGCCTCCCCGCGGCCCCAGGCTGCCAAGCCCGCCCCGCAGCAGGCCCACACCAGCGCCGAACTGGTGGAGATGCAGCTGGGCATCCAGGCCGACGCCCCGCTCTGCTTCTCCTGCGGTACGAAGATGCAGCGGGCCGGCTCCTGCTACATCTGCGAGGGCTGCGGCTCGACCAGCGGCTGCAGCTGACGGGTCGATGAAGTGAGGTAAGGGGCGTCGGCCATGGCCGACGCCCCTTACCGTTCACCGTCTTCCGCTTCCGTCGTCAGGGACGCCCCAGCCCGCCCATTGTGCGGGCGAAGTCCTCCGGGTCGTCGTCGAAGCCGTGCAGGCCGGGCCGGAAGCCCCAGTCACCGGACTCGTCGCGCACGAACTCCGCGACGGTGGCGGCCGCGGACCCGAGGACCGAGCCGAAGTCGTCCTCGGCCAGCACCGTGTATCCCTCGCGGACCCGCACGGCCGGGTTCAGGACGTTGACGAACGTCCGGTGCGCCGACCGCTGCTGGATGACCACTCCGACGACCACGCGCGCGTACCGGTCGGCGAGCCGGTCGAGTTCGAGCGTCATCACCTCGTCCCAGCCGAAGCCCTTGCCGTCCTGGCTGTCGCGGTTGAGGAAGATGGTGCCGTCCGGCGACCGGCTGTCGAAGTGCACCAGATAGGCCGGAGTTCCGTACGGATCCGCCGCCGTGAACGTCCCGGCCACGACGTCGAGATCGGTGGGCGGCTGCCCGGACGGGCTGGGATCCCACTTCACCGCGACCTCGACCTTGCGGATCGCCTTGCTGAAACCGCTCACCACGCGTCCCCTTCCCCCTAGAGGTCCACTTCCCCAACTGATGGGCTGCCAAGGCTCTTTGTCAATCGTGCCACGCGCGCGGGGGCGCATGCGCGGGTGATCTCAGCCGGAGCGTGACCGACGCCACGCTCCATGGCCTTACGATGGCGCGGTGCTGGTCAAGTGGATTCGCTGCACCGTGGTGGACCGCCGGGGCTTCGAGCGGGGGCAGCGGAAATGGGCGGGGCTTCCGGGGGAGCCGGGATTTCGGGGACAGGGCGGGGGCTGGAGTCGGCAGCGTCCAGGAGTGGCGCACACCTTCGCCTTCTGGGAGAGCCGTGCCTTCTACGACTCCTTTATGGCGCGTTCGCACGACCGTCTGGCCGCGTCCCAGGCTGGTACGTACAAGGATCAGCAGGTCAAGTTGTTCGAGTACCGGTTCGACGTGAAGACCGGCTTCGAACCGCGGTTCACGGACGCCGACCTGGTCCGGGTGGCGCTCTGCCGGGTGCACGAGGAGCGGGTGGAGCATTTCACCCTGATGCAGGAGAAGGTCTGGAACCCGGCGATGGCCGGTTCCCCCGGCATGATCCGCGGCATGTTCGCGGAGGCGCCGGCCCACGAGTTCATGATCCTTTCGATGTGGCGGTCGGCCGCCGAACACGGCAAGTACCGCACCGAACGGGTGGAGCGGCTGGCGCTGCGCGCCCAGACGGAGGCCGATATCGCGGCCCTCACGGGCGACATCGTGGAACTCGAACCGAGCTGGATCGTTTGAATATCCAACCCGCGATGGGTGTGACCTGCGCTGTATGGGGCCCATCCGAGTGCCCGACTTCGCGTCACTGGATCTAGGGTTTTGGCATGGCACGACCACGGCGCATCGTCCTTGTCCGGCACGGCGAGTCAACCGGCAATGTCGACGACTCCGTGTACGAGCGTGAACCCGACCACGCGCTGGCCCTGACCGACCGGGGCCGGCGGCAGGCGGAGGAGACCGGCAAACGCATCCGGGAGATCTTCGGCCGGGAGCGCGTCAGCGTGTACGTCTCCCCGTACCGCCGTACCCACGAGACCCTCCGCGCCTTCCAGCTGGACCCGGATCTCATACGCGTGCGCGAGGAGCCCCGGCTGCGCGAGCAGGACTGGGGGAACTGGCAGGACCGCGACGACGTACGCCTGCAGAAGACGTACCGGGACGCGTACGGGCACTTCTTCTTCCGCTTCCCGCAGGGCGAGTCCGGAGCCGACGTGTACGACCGGGTCGGCGGCTTCCTGGAAAGCCTGTTCCGCAGCTTCGAGGCGCCGGACCACCCGCCCAACGTACTCCTCGTGACCCACGGGCTGGCGATGCGGCTGTTCTGCATGCGCTGGTTCCACTGGACGGTCGCGGACTTCGAGTCGCTCTCGAATCCCGGGAACGCCGAGATGCGGATGCTCGTTCTCGGAGACGACGGCAAGTACACCCTCGACCAGCCGTTCGACCGCTGGCGGGACCCGGAACCCCACTGGATGAGCGGCTAGGCTGGCCGCGATGACCTCCTCCTTCGACTCCTCGACCCCAGGGCGCCTGGACCGCGCCCTGGCGGCCCTGCGCGGACTCGCCGTCGGCGACGCGCTCGGCTCACGGTTCTTCGTTCCGGCGAACCTTCCGCTGCTCAAGCGGCGCGAGCTGCCACCCGACCCCTGGCAGTGGACCGACGACACCGAGATGGCCGGTTCCGTCGTCGCGGTCCTGGCCGCCCACCACCGCATCGACCAGGACGCACTGGCCCACTCCTTCGCCGCCCACCATGACTTCGACCGGGGCTACGGCCCCGCCGTCAACCGGCTGCTCCGCCTGGTCCGGGAGGGCGGCGACTGGCGTGAACTGGCCGCCGCGCTCTTCAACGGCCAGGGATCATGGGGCAACGGCGCGGCGATGCGGATCGCGCCCCTGGGCGCCTGGTACGCGGACGACCCGGAGCAGGCCACCCACCAGGCCGAGATCTCGGCCTACCCCACGCACCAGCACCGCGAGGCGGTCGTGGGGGCCATGGCCGTGGCGGCGGCCGCCGCCCTCGCGGCCGCGCCCGACGGGCCGCCGAGCCCCGAGGCCCTCCTCGACGGTGTCATCTCGCTCATCCCCAGGAGCGCCGTCGGCCAGGGCCTGCGGCGCGCCCGTGACATGCTCGACTACGGCGACGCGGGCACCGTCGCGGCCGTCCTGGGCTGCGGACGGCGTACGACCGCCCATGACACCGTCCCCTTCGCCCTCTGGTCGGCGGCACGCGCCCTCGGCGACTACAAGACGGCCTTCTGGACGACCGCCCAGGTCGGCGGTGACGTGGACACCACCTGCGCCATCGTGGGCGGCGTACTGGCCGGCGGCACGGCAGGCACCCCGCCGGCCGCCTGGGCGCAGCGGACGGAGCCGCTGCCGGGATGGGTGCCGACGGGAACGGACCCCGCCGCAGGCGGGTGACCACGCCACCGGCACCCGGCCGCCGTCCGTGCCGCCGGGCACGATGTGCCTGCGCGGCTCCCGGCGCACGGTCGCCGCTCGGATCCATCTGACGCCGCCCGCAGGCACTCCCCGTGCCCGGAGGGCACTCAGAGCCACCGCCGGTCGTTCCCCGTGAGGTCAGCCCACCCCTGGGCCGCCGGTGCCGGCGAGGGCTTCGAGATCGCTCTTGCGGACCTTGATCACCAGCCAGGCGGTGAGCAGGCCGAGCCCGGCCATCACGGCGGCGGGGACGAACGCCGTGGAGATGCCGTGCGCGAGCACCTCGTGTCCCCACGGCGCCGGCAGCTGATGTGACCTGGCGAACTCCGCCTTCTGGGCCGGCGAACCGTGGGCGAGGAACTTCGGCAGCTGCTTCTTCGCCTCGTCCTTGCTGGCCGAGCCGAAGACCGTGGTCAGGATCGACAGACCCAGTGCACCGCCCACCTGCTGCATGGCGTTCAGCAGACCGGACGCCGCGCCGGCCTCCTGCGGCGCGACACCGGAGACCGCCATGCTGGTCACCGTCACGAAGTTCAGGCCCATCCCGAAACCGAAGACCAGCATGGGTCCCAGCACGCCGCCGGGGTACGAGCTGTCCGGCTTGACGAAGGTCTGCCAGACCAGCGCCACGACCACCAGCGCCGCACCGGCGATCATGAACGGCTTGGGCCCACGAGTGGGCAGGAACCGCTGCGACAGACCGGCGCCTGCGGCGATCGCCACGCTGATGGGGAGAAATGCCAGGCCGGCCTTGATCGGGCTGTAGCCGAGCACGTCCTGGACGAACAGCACGATGTAGAAGAACATGCCGAACATCGCCGCGGCCAGACTCAGCATGATCACGTAAGTGCCGGAGCGATTGCGGTCGGCGAACATCCTCAGCGGGGTGATGGGCTCCTTCGCCTGGCGTTCGATGATCACGAAGGCCAGCAGCAGGACCACCGCGGCACCGAACGAACCAAGGCCCAGACCGTCGTGCCAGCCCTCTTCCGAGACCCGGATGAAGCCGTACACGAGGGACGCCATGCCCGCCGTCGAGGTGAGCGCGCCCGCGATGTCGAACCGCCCCGGCTGCCGCTCGGACTCGTTGATGTAGAGCGGGGTGAGCACGGCGATCAGGAGGCCGATGGGCACGTTGACGAAGAACACGGACCGCCAGTCGAGCCAGTCGGTGAGCAGGCCGCCGGAGAGCAGTCCGAGGGCGCCGCCGCCCGCGGAGACGGCGGCGAACACGCCCAACGCGCGGTTGCGTTCGGGACCTTCGGGAAAGGTGGTGGCGATCAGGGCCAGTGAGGTCGGCGACGCGATCGCGCCGCCCACGCCCTGGACGGCGCGGGCGGCCAGCAGTTGCCAGGGTTCCTGAGCGAGTCCGCCGAGCAGCGAGGCCACGGTGAACAGGAGGATGCCGGTCAGGAAGACCCGGCGACGGCCGAGGATGTCACCGGCGCGGGCGCCGAGGAGTAACAGACCTCCGAAGGTGAGGGTGTAGGCGCTGACCACCCAGGTGAGGTCCGTGGTGCTGAAGTCGAGCGCCGACTGAATGTGCGGAAGGGCTATGTTCACGATCGTCGCGTCGAGTACGACCATGAGCTGGCAGGCCGCGATGACGGTGAGGGCGATGCCTGGATGTCCCTGTCGGCGGGCGGCACCGGGTTTCTGATCCTGAGACAGTTGAGAGGTTGTCACCATGGGTCTCTCTCCAGGAGATTTAGTGAACGGTCACGTTCACTGACGCCTCAACGGTAGTGAGCCCTTGATAGGGAACGCAAGCGTTCACTGTGCGCTCCGTCGGATATCGTGCCCCTGTCGGGGCGCTCCGCGTGCGCTGTTCTGGAATGCCCGCCTCGTGTCCGCCTCCTCTGCTCGCTGGAGAGACTCAGATGGTCACCTCGCGCCAGACGGCCGGCCCCGTGCGGGCAGCGACTCGGCGCCGACGCGGGGCGGTTCTCGAACGCGCGATCCTGGACGCCGCCCTGGAGCAGCTCAGCACCGTCGGCTGGAGCGGTCTCACCATGGAGGGCGTCGCCGCCGTCGCCCAGACAGGGAAAGCCGCGGTCTACCGCCGTTGGTCCTCCAAGGAGGACCTGGTCGCCGACGCGCTGCAGGCCGGGCTGCCCCGGCTGGAGGAAGCCGCTGATCTCGGAAGTGTGCGCGAGGACCTGCTCGCGCTGTGTCGCCAGGCCCGGGACGCGATGTTCTCGCGGCCTGGCTTCGCACTGCGGTCAGTGATTCACGAGTGCGATCACATGCAGGTCGAACGTTTCCACGGGGTGATCTTCGAAGGGGTTGTGGGCCCGACCACCAGGTTGGTGAGACAGGTGGTCAAGCGCGGCGTGGAACGGGGTGACGTACGGGCTGACGCGGCCAACAGCTATGTCCTCGACGTCATTCCAGCGATGATGATGTACCGGTCCAAGATTTCTGCAAGCGAATGGAGCGATCAGGAAATCGAGGAGATGGTCGACCAGCTGATGCTCCCGCTGCTGGCGCCGCCCAGGGTCTGAACCACGGCCTGGCGTCGCCCGGACCCCCGTGGGCCGGGTGTTGCTCGGGGATCGGTGCGGCGTACGCTAAGGGCGCCATGCCGTACGAACCACCTACCCACACCGTCGAGCGCTCCCTTCGCGCGACGACCGGAGCGAAGGTCATTGCCGGGGTCGACGAGGTGGGGCGCGGCGCCTGGGCCGGGCCCGTCACCGTCTGCGCCGCGGTCACCGGTCTTCGCCGGCCGCCCGAGGGGCTCACGGACTCCAAGCTGCTGACTCTCAAGCGGCGTACGGAACTTGCCGAGGTCCTGCGGACGTGGGTCACGGCGTACGCCCTGGGGCATGCCTCCCCGGAGGAGATCGACGACCTCGGGATGACGGCCGCGCTGCGGCTCGCGGCCGGCCGCGCCCTGGAAGCCTTGCCGGTCCGCCCCGACGCGGTCATCCTCGACGGTAAGCACGACTACCTGGGCCGCCCCTGGCGGGTGCGCACGGTCATCAAGGGTGACCGCTCGTGCGTGGCCGTCGCGGCGGCCTCGGTGATCGCCAAGGTTCAGCGCGACAAAATGATGGCCGAACTGGGTATCGACCATGCAGACTTCGGATTTGCGGCCAACGCCGGGTATCCGTCGCCCGTGCACAAGGCCGCACTGGAGGAGCGGGGCCCCACCCCGTACCACCGGTTGTCGTGGGCGTATCTTGATGCGCTGCCCCAGTGGCGGCATCTCAAGAAGGTCCGCAGCTGGGCGGAGGGCAGCGTTCCGGAGATCGAGGGTCAGCTCGGCTTCGACTTCTGACGCTCCAGTCGCACTGTTGTGCCACCCGGTTCACCTCACCTGCACCAACGTTTGATAAATATCAGCTCATGCCTCTCATTCCCGAGGAGCCTCAGATTCACGAGAGTGCCCAGGGTCCCCGCGCCACTCCGGCCAGTGGCCGCACCGCGCCGACCCCTCGTCCCGTACCCGGCCCCCGCCCCGCGGCTCCGTCGCGTCCCGGTCGTCCCGGCCCCGTGCGGCCGGCGCCGCCGGTGCAGCGCACCCCGCGTGAGGTGGCCAAGCCAGGCCCGTCCGGCCCGGCCGTGCCCGCCGCGACAGCGGCGGCCCCGCAGATCCAGCTGATCCCGGCCTCGGTCGAGAGCGCTCTCGACGCGGCCGAGGAAGCAGTGGACCTGCTCCTCGACTCGGGCCGTGCCCCCGGAGACGTGCTGGTGATCACCACCGGCCCGCAGCACCCGTGGGCCGAGCACGAGCTGTCCTTCGGTGAACCGTCCTACTGGGCGCAGCACGACGCGGGCGACGACGTCTTCTACGTGGACGCCGCGATCGCCTCCCGTGCCGCGACCCGCGCCGTCGTGGTCGTCGCCGTGAACGGCGGTCCGGACACCGTCGCCGCCACCGCCCTGCCGCTGGCCCTCTCGCGGGCCGGTGCCCTGCTGATCGTCTGCGGCGACCCGCAGCGCATCAACTCCGTACTGGGCGCGGGGGTCTGAGCCGCCTCCGGCGCCTCCGGGCCGCGGAGGTACCGACGGGGTTCGGCGGAGACCGGCACGGTGGTGCCTTCGCCATGCCCGGAAACCCGCGGTGGCCGCTGCCGTCGTGGAGCCGCCGTCGGCAGAGGTGCGGAGGGTCCGCCGCGCGAGCGCTGAGTCGCATCCCGCAACGCGGGACACCCCACGCGGACACCGGGCCGTGCGCCCGCGACGCGGACACCGGGCCGTGCGCCCGCGACGCGGACACCGGGCCGGGGCCGGCGAGGGACCGCGCGGCAGGACGCCTCGCTCGCACGGCGGGCCGCCCCGGCTCACCGCTGTGGCAGGCTGCCCCGGCTCACCCTTCGGTAGGCCGCCCCGTCTCACCGCTGCGGCAGGCCGCCCCGTCTCGGCGAGGCGGTGGCCGCTCGGGCTCGGCGACACGCAGGCCTCCCGCTCACTGACACGGCAGGCTGACTCGCCGCCGCGGCAGGTTCTTCGGGAGTGACTAGAGGGGTCGGCGAGCACGGTGTGGCAGCGTCGGGGTGCCGTGTTAGGTGGCGCGTGTCCGGCCGGTGCCCCCTCAGGGGCTGGGTTCAGCGAGCGGCCGCGCGGCGCAGTACCTCCGAGGCGGCGCCTCCGGTGCGCGGTGACGGCGGCGGTACCTCCGACAGGGCGAAGGGTTCAGGAGCCGAGTCGGCGCTGGGGCGGCGTCCGCCGCGGCCCTCGCCGAGCACCTGCCAGCCGTCGTGGGTCAGCGTGATGTACGCCCCGCAGCGCAGCCCGTGCAGGGTGCAGGCGTCCCGCAGCCCCCACATCCAGGCGCCGTCCTCCTCCGTCCAACGCGCGTCCCCCTCGCGGCAGTAGAGCAGCACGGCGGTCCGCACCGGGGTACGGCGGCGCAGATCGTGCGGGATGACCCGACGCAACTGGTCGAGCAGCACGTTGCGGAACATCCAGCCGTCGGCCGCGGCGGAACGCCGGCTGAAGGAGGCGCTGGCGCACAGGCGCTCCTCCGGGTCGAGCACCGCCACGATCGCGGTGCCCAGCCGTGGCCGGTGCCGGGTGTGCAGCCCGCTGACCACCTCACGGGGGTTGCGCAGCAGCGGTATTCCGGCGTCGGCCCACTCTGCGGGCTCGAGCAGGCGACTGGCGGAAGCGGCGGACGCGGACGTCGACAACGATGCTGCCGAGGACGGAGCGAATCCGAAGGTCACGTTCCTCCCTTCGGCTACGCGCCCACACTGCGGGCGGGATTGGATTCGGGGGAGCGCGCACCGCAGCAAAGCCCAACCGGATCACGGACGAGCCGTGCGGGGAGCGGACCTCAATTCTTCCTGTCGAACTTGGATGCGGCAACGAGCAAATGGGGCCACCGACTGTTATCTGGGGGTGTGTGACTTATATCCCTACCCCTGGAGGCGCTCGGCGACCCCTGGGACATCCGGCAACGGCACACGCGCGCGCCGAACCCGGCACCGTAGCCGAACGACACCGCGCCGATCAGCCCTGAACGGCCAGGACCAGCGGCAACACTCCCCGCGCCCCGGCCCTCCTGAGCAGCCGCGCCGCTACGGCCAACGTCCAGCCCGTCTCGGTGAAGTCGTCCACCAGCAGCATGGGCCCCTGAACCTCGGCGAGGGCGTCGGCGAGGGCGGGCGGCACGGTCAGCGCACCGTCGAGAGCCTTCAGGCGCTGCGCGCTGTTGCTGCGTGAGACCGGCTGCGCCTCGTGCGCGTACTCCACGGACCCCAGGAGCGGCAGTCTGCCGATCTCAGCGATCCGCGCCCCGAGGGAGTGGACCAGTCGAGGCCTGGTGCGCGAGGCGACGGTGACGACCCCTCGCGGCCTGGGCTGTGCGTCGGCCGCTCCCGCGGCCCAGCCGCCGGGACCCTTCGCCCAGTCGGCCAGTACCTCCACCACGGCACCGGCCACATCGTCCGGCACCTCGGTGTCCGGGGCCTGCGGTGCGAGCAGCGGTCGCAGCCGGTTGCCCCACCCGATGTCCGACAACCGTCCCAGGGCCCGTCCCGGCGACGCCTGTTCACCGGCCGGGATGCGTCCCTTGAGCTCGATGCCGATCGCCGGCAGACCGGTGGGCCACATCCGGCGGGGTTCCACTTCGACACCCGCGCGCCCCAGGTCGACCCGTGCCGCGTCCACCGCGGCCGACGAGGTGTCCGCGGTGAAGCGCGGCCGGGCGCAGTTGTCGCAGCGGCCGCACGGCTTCGCGCCCTCGTCGTCCAGCTGGCGCTGCAGGAACTCCATCCGGCAGTCCGCGGTGGCCGCGTACTCCCGCATCGCCTGCTGTTCGGCCTCGCGCTGCCGTGCCACCCACGCGTACCGCCCGGCGTCGTACGTCCACGGCTGTCCGGTCGCGATCCAGCCGCCCTTGACCCGCTTGACCGCGCCGTCCACATCGAGAACCTTCAGCATGGCCTCCAGCCGGGACCGGCGCAGCTCCACCAGCGGCTCCAGTGCGGGCAACGACATCGGGCCCCCAGCCCGGGACAGGACGTCCAGGGTGCGGCGGACCAGATCCTCCGACGGGAAGGCGAGCGAGGCGAAGTAACTCCAGATCGCCTCGTCCTCCCGGCCCGGCAACAGCAGCACCTCGGCGTGCTCGACACCTCGTCCGGCACGGCCCACCTGCTGGTAGTAGGCGATCGGGGAGGACGGCGAGCCCAGATGCACCACGAAGCCGAGGTCCGGCTTGTCGAAGCCCATGCCGAGGGCGGACGTGGCGATCAGCGCCTTGACCCGGTTGCCGAGCAGGTCGTCCTCGGCCTGCTGCCGGTCGGCGTTCTCCGTCTTTCCCGTGTACGACGCCACGACGTGCCCGCGTTGCCGCAGGAAGGCGGTGACCTCCTCGGCCGCCGCCACGGTGAGCGTGTAGACGATGCCGGAACCCGGAAGTTCGTCCAGGTGATCAGCCAGCCACGCCATCCGGTGCGCGGCGTCCGGCAACCGCAGCACGCTCAGGCTGAGGCTCTCCCGGTCCAGTGGGCCGCGCAGCACCAGCGCGTCCGAGCCGCCACCGGTGCCGAGCTGTTCGGCGACGTCGGCGGTCACGCGCGCGTTGGCCGTGGCCGTGGTGGCCAGCACCGGCACGCCCGCCGGAAGGTCGGCGAGCATGGTGCGCAGCCGTCGGTAGTCGGGCCGGAAGTCGTGGCCCCAGTCGGAGATGCAGTGGGCCTCGTCCACGACGAGCAGGCCGGTCGCCGCGGCGAGCCTGGGCAGTACCTGGTCGCGGAAGTCGGGGTTGTTGAGGCGCTCGGGTGACACGAGGAGGACGTCGACCTCACCGGCCGCGATCTCCGCCTGGATCGCGTCCCAGTCCTCGGTGTTGGAGGAGTTGATGGTGCGGGCGTGGATACCGGCCCGGGCCGCCGCCTCCACCTGGTTGCGCATGAGCGCGAGCAGCGGGGAGACGATCACCGTCGGGCCGCTGCCCGTGGCCCGCAGCAGCGAGGTCGCCACGAAGTACACCGCGGACTTGCCCCAGCCCGTGCGTTGCACGACCAGGGCCCGGCGCCGGTCGGCGACCAGTGCCTCGATCGCCCGCCACTGGTCTTCGCGCAGCCGGGCCGTGCCGGTTTCGTCGCCGACGAGACGGGCGAGGACGGCGTCCGCCCGGGCCCGGAGATCCGCGTTGCTCGTGTGCTCCATGGGTCCCATACAACAGGACGGGACCGACAGCGCAGGCTGCCTGTGGACGAGAGCGGCACGCTTGTCGTGTCCCTGGTCCGACTTATCCACAGGCAGAACCGGAATTGCAAGATCCGCGAGATCGTCGGCGCATGACGAATCACAGCGAAAACATCGGACCGGCCGAAAACGGTGACATCACGGACGGCTCGGCACCCCTGCGCCGATCAGCCCACGACCCCCAGGTCACCCTGCGCACCCCGGCCGAACTGGCCGACGCACTGCCCTACCTGCTCGGGTACCGCCCCGAGGACAGCATGGTCCTTATGGCCCTGCACGACCGGGGCGGCCGCGGCCGCTTCGGCGGCCGGGCCCGGCTCGGCATCCCCGCGAACAAGGACGACTGGGAGCCGGCCGCACGCCAGCTCGCCCAAGGCCTGGTGACGGGCAGCGAGCGCAGGGGAAACCGGCCCGAGCAGATGGTCGCCTACGTCTGCCAGGAACCGGCGCCCGGCGAAACGGGCCGTGACGTCATGCACCGACTCGCTCCGCTGGCCCACCTGCTGCGCACCGAGTGCGGCCGGCTCGACGTCCCCGTGATCGAGGCGCTGTGCGTCTCGGACGCCCGCTTCTGGTCGTACTGCTGCCCGACACAGGAGTGCTGCCCCGCCGACGGCACCCCCGTGGGACTGCCCGGCACCTCCGTGCTCGCGGCCGCCGCCACCTACGCCGGTATCCAGGTCCGCGGGAGCCTGCGCGAGTTGCGGGCCAGGCTGCTCCCCTGGGAGAGCGGCGCCACGCGGGAACAGGAGACCGCCCTGGACCGTGCCGGCGGGGCCCTGGTGCCCCGCATCCTCGACGACGCCTTCCGCGCGCAGGTGGCAGAGGACACCCTCGCCCTCGCGGAGCGGATCATCGAACGGTACGCGGCCGCCGCCCCGGAGTCCGACATCCACCAGGGAGACCTCCGCGACGACCGGCTGCTCGCCCACGACGAGGCCGCGCGGCTGATCCTCGGGCTCCAGGACCGCACCACCCGGGATCGCGCGGCCGCCTGGATGGAGGGCGCCGAGGCCGACCCGGCCCTGCGGCTGTGGCGAGCCCTGGCCCGCCGCTGCGTCGGCCCCTACGGCGAACACGCCGCCGCGCCCCTGACGCTGGCCGGCTGGGTCGCCTGGTCGAGCGGTGACGACCTGGAGGGGCGCGAGGCCCTGGCCATGGCCCTGGGCGCGGACCCCGACTACCTCTTCGCCCACCTGCTGCACCAGGCCTGCAACGAGGGCCTGGACCCGGAATCGATCCGCCGCTTCCTGCGCGCCGGCCGGGCCGAACCCCGCAGCGAGGACAGCACGGCGGCGGTCGCCGCCACCCCGGTCACCCCGGGGGCCGACCACGCGCCGACCGACGGGTCCGCGGCACCTCCGAGGCGTGGTACGCGTACGGGGAACGCCACCGACAACCGACGGCGGCGGCCGGACGGGACCCGGCCACGGCGAGCGGACGCGGAGCACACCCGCCCCGGTTCGACCAGGCCCGGTGGCACGCGCACGCGCGCGGCGGACCGGCCCGCAGCGGCGGACAGGGGGGAGGAGAGCGGCACCCGAGCAGGCCGGACCGGTACGCAGGGCGCGCGATCCGGGAACAGCCGCAGTGAGTCCGGCGAATGAGCCGGCCGCACGCTCATTCGCCCGGGTTCGGCGGGCGGGGGCGTGACCAGGAAGAGCCCGCGCCCGTTCACCTGAGTGGCGGAACGGCTGGACGGGCCGTGCCGCCACCCGCCCTCGCCCCTCCGGAGCCCTCCGTCCGGCGCCGAGCACGTCACAGGCGCACAGAGCGCAGAAGAAGCCTCCCCATGCATCAGCCGACTCCGCCTTCCACCGCTGACGACAACGGCCGACCGAGGGACCTCCCTCCCCGGCTCCCCTCGACCGACGACGGCCCGGGTCGGCCACCCGCCCACGCCCTCCGGCCCGCATCGGCTCCCGCACGAACGGCTCCGGGCCCCCGACACGCCACCGGACTGCCGCCCGCGCACACCGCCCTGATCTGCGTCGCGCTCCCCGGGCTCGCCATCTCCACGGACCAAGGTCAGCTCACCGGTCAGGGACTGGACGGTTTCTACCGCGCGGGGCGGCGGCTGCTCGCGCGCTGTCAGGTCCGTGTCGCCGGCCGGGAACCGCTCGCCGTGCAGGCCCGGATGACGGGGGCGGACTCCGCTCGCTTCGTCGGCACCGTCCGGGTCTCTCCGGCGGCGGGCCCGGACCCGGACGTCGTCGTGGAACGCACTCGACACGCCGACGGCACGGAGCGCATCACCCTGCGCAGCTACGCGGTCCACCCCCTGCGTCTGCCGCTCGAGGTGGCCCTGGCCACCGATCTCGCGGAACTGGGCGCCATCGCCGCAGGCACCCCGGGCCCCGAACTCCCGGCCGGCGTCCACGGCTCCGGCCTGCGCTGGACCACCCCCAGTGGCAACTCGTCGATCATCACGGCCGACCCGCCGCCCGCCGACGCGCTGGCCTCGGCGGGACTGTTGCGCTGGGAGTTCGAACTGCCGCCGGGCGGCACGGCCGGGGTGGAGCTGCGGGTGCGAGCGGAGGGTGCGGGCCCGTCGCGCGCCGTGGGACGGGGCGCGGCCAGCCCCCTCGCACCGGCCGGGGCCACGGGCGACCACCCGGGGGTCGCGGCGCTGCTCAGGACCAGCATCGACGACCTGGAGGCACTGCTGATCCGCGACCCGGCGCATCCCTCCGACACCTGTCTCGCAGCCGGGGCACCGTGGCGGTGCGGCCTGGCCCCGGCCGAGGCGCTCGCCGCCGCCAGGATGGCCCTGCCCCTCGGCACCCGTCTCGCCGCGGGCACTCTGCGCACCCTGGCCCGGACCCAACTCCGTGGCCCAGGGCCGCGGACCGGCATGATTCCCGGCCCCCGACGCGACGCGGGGGCACACCTGCCACCAGCTTGTACCGGGACGGAGGCCACGCTGCTCTTCCCCGTGCTGCTCGCGGAGGCACGCCGCTGGGGGCTGCCCGAACAGGAGACACAGGAGCTGCTGCCGGCCGCCGAGGGCTGCCTGACCTGGCTGCGCACCCAGGCCGGCGACGGGACCTACCTCTGTGCACCGGAGCCGGGCGGCCCCGTGCGCAGCGAGACCCAGGCCCACGCCCACCGGGCCGCGCTGCTGGGTGCCGACCTCCTCGACGCCTACGGGCGGCCCGGTGCCGCCGCGCTGCGGCAGTGGGCGCACGAGCTGGCGGAAGCGTTCCGGGTGGACTTCTGGGCCGCGGATCGGGGCGGCGGCCGGCCGGTGGCGGCCCTGGATCCCGACGGCCGCCCTCTGGCCCTGCTCGGCGCCACCGCCGTGCATCTGCTCGACACCGGCCTGCTGGGCGCGGGCCGTCCGGCCACCGGCCTGCTCGACAAGATCCAGACCGAGCAACTCGCCCGGCTGCTCGGTGGTCCCGCCATGGACTCGGGGTGGGGGCTGCGTGGGATGGCAGCGAAGGAGGCGGGGCACAACCCGTTCGGCCACCGGTCCGGGGCCGTCCGGGTCCAGGAGACGGCACTCGCCGTCGCCGGACTGGCCGCCGCCGGCTACGAGAAGGAGGCAGGCGGGCTGTTGCGCGGGCTGCTGGCGGCTGCCGCGCACTTCGGCCACCGGCTGCCTGAGATGTTCGCCGGAGAGCAGCGCTCCGACGGAAGTGCTCCTGTCCCGCACCCCGCTGCCTGCCGGCCGGCCGCGACGGCCGCCGCCTCCGGGATCCTGCTCCTGACCACGCTCGTCGGCATCCGCCCCGACGTCCCCGCCGGCACCGTCACCCTCCGCCCGCTGCACAGCGCCCCGTTGGGCGAACTCGGCCTGACCGGACTGCGGGTCGCCGGAGCGCCTTTCTCGGTGCGGGTCAGCCGGCTGGGCCTGGCCATGGTCGAGGAGGCCGCCGACGGCCTGCGACTGGGGAAGTGACCCGGCTGTACCGAAGGGCGCGGGGGGACCGGCACGGTCGGGCGGGAACGGGCGGCCGGGCGTCGTACACACGTCTCGGTCGAGGGCGGGGTGCATACCGGAGCGAAGTGGATCAGCTGTCGGACCGGGCGGCGAAGGGAGTGTTTATCGTCAGGCAGACGACTATGATCACGGCATGCCCTACGACCCGTCAGCCTTTCCGCCGTTCGCCGTCACCGTGGACCTGGTCGTGCTGACCGTGCGCCGCCATTCCCTGTGCGCGCTGGCGGTACGCAGAGGCGAGTCGCCGTTCCAGGGGCGCTGGGCGCTGCCGGGTGGCTTCGTACGGGCCGACGAGGATCTGTCGCAGGCGGCGGCACGGGAGCTCGCGGAGGAGACCGGGCTGAGTGCCCACGACCCTCAGGTGCCCGCCCAGGAGGGCGGTGCTCATCTGGAGCAACTGGCGACCTACGGCGACCCCAAGCGTGACCCCCGGATGCGCGTGGTCAGCGTCGCCCACCTCGCCCTCGCCCCCGACCTCCCCGCACCCCGCGCGGGCGGCGACGCCAGCAACGCGCGCTGGGCCCCGGTCGAGGAACTCCTCGCGCAGGGCGGCTACGGTCGGGACAACGAGCCCGTCGCCCCGCTCGCCTTCGACCACGCCCAGATCCTGTCCGACGGTGTGGAACGGGCCCGCTCCAAGATCGAGTACTCGTCCCTGGCCACCGCGTTCTGTCCGCCCGAGTTCACGGTCGGCGAGCTGCGCCGGGTCTACGAGGCGGTGTGGGGGGTGGCGCTCGACCCGCGCAACTTCCACCGCAAGGTGACCGGCACCCCCGGCTTCCTCGTCCCCACCGGCGGCACGACCACTCGTCAGGGCGGCCGCCCGGCGCAGCTCTTCCGGGCCGGCGGGGCCACCCTGCTCAACCCGCCGATGTTGCGGCCCGAGGTGTGACCGGCCGACCGTGCGAACCCACAGAGGGTTAAACGCTCCTATACCCGGAAAAACGGTCATTCCGCGCTATCTTCCCTTAGGTGATCGAGGCCTTCGGACTGACCAGCAATCCCCGCAAGGCGCACCCGCCCGCCGTCGACGACGTGACCTTCGAGGCGCGCGCGGGCCATGTCACCGCACTCCTGGGAGAGGCGGGCGCGGGCAAGACCACGACGCTCAGGCTGATGCTCGAACTGCAACAGGGCCGCGGAATCACCCAGTTCAGGGGTCGCCCCCTGCACCGCATCCCCCACCCCTCGCGTGAGGTCGGCGTACTTCTCGGTGACGTTCCCGGCCACCCCGGCCGCTCCGTCCGCGGCCATCTGCGCATGCTGTGCGCGGCCACCGGCGTCCCGGCCCGGCGCGCGGACGAAGTGCTCGAAGCCATCGGCATCGTGAGCCTGCGCGACGAACGCCTGGGCACGCTGTCGCGCGGCATGGACCGCCGTCTCGGCCTCGCCTGCGCCCTGCTTCCCGACCCGCACACCCTCGTCCTGGACGAGCCGACGAAGGGGCTCGCCGGCCGCGAGGCCCACTGGTTGCACCGCATGCTCCGGGCGTACACGGCGCAGGGCGGCACGGTCCTGTTCACCACCGCCGACCCCAAGGAGGCCGCCCGCACCGCCGACCGGGTCGTCACCCTGGACGCCGGGAGACTCGTCGCGGACCAGGAGGCCACTGAGTTCGCCCGTACCCGGCTGCGCCCCCGGGTGGCCGTCCGCAGCCCGCACGCCGCCCGGCTCGCCGCCCTCCTCAGCAAGGAGGCCCGCGCGGCCCACCGTTCCGTGGAGGTCGTACGGGAAGGAGGCAACCGCCTTTCCGTGTACGGCAGTACCACCGCCGAGGTCGGCGAGACCGCGTTCCGGCACGGCATCCTCGTCCACCAACTCGCCGACGAGACCGGCGACATGGGACCCGGAACCGATGCGGTACCGCTGACCGGGCCGGTGCCTGAGGTGGTAGGGCGGGTGCGGGGCGCGAGCGAACCGGGCGCGGCTGAGGAGCGCCGGGTGGCCGGGAAGGGCCTGACCGACGACCCGCGGGACGAGCCGGGCGGGGAACTCCAGCGGGCCGCCGGTTCCCCCGTCACCCCGCAGCCCCGGGCGTCGGCCGCCGCCGAGCCGGCTGCCCGGTCGCGCGTGGACGACGACAAGCCCGCTGCGAGCGGCCTGTCCCACCAGGCTGAACCGTCCGCCATGGCCGCCCATCGGTCACCCGTGTCCGCCGAGGCGCTGCCCGACGACCTCGCGGCGGAGTCCAGGACCGCCCATGCCTCCCTCGTCACGCTCCAGGCCCAGACGGTGGCTGCCTCCGCAGGTCCCCGGCCGTCGGCCGACACGGCGTCCCCCCAAAGGCCGTCCCCGGCCGCGTCCCCCGACCCGACTGCCCGCACCACGTCCCCGGACCCGGCGTCGGCCACCGTCCCCGCCCAACCGCCGGCCGCCACGACTCCTGCCCAGCCCCCGGTCACGGCCACCTCCATGCGGCTGCCGGCAGCGCCCGTATCCGCGCAAGCGTCCGCCGCCCCGTCCGCCCACCGCCCAACCACCACGGCGGACCAGCCGACCGCCCCCGCCCCGTCCCTCCACCAGCCAACCGCCGCTGCTGTCGACCAGCCGTCCGACTCGCCCGGACCCGCCCGGCGATCGACTCCCACCGCGACAGCCCAGCCGACGGCCTCCGCCGGATCGACCGCCACATCCCAGCCCCGCGAGGTGTCCGCCCAGCCCCGCGAGGTATCAGCCCAGTCGCCGATCGGCGCCGAACCGAACGATTCCACCCCCCGCCCCTCCTCCCGCCCGCAACCTCGGGCCGTACCCGGCGAAAACCCCCTCCCTGCCGGCGAACCCCTTTACCAGCCGCAACCCGGCCGGCCCACGACAGCCGAAGCCGAAGTCGAAGTCAAAACCGTCATTGCCCCGCCCCCGGCAGCCCCCGCCCGCCCAGCCAAAGCCGCTCCGGCAGCCCCCGCCCACCGGACGACCAACGCCGCCGCTCCGGCAGCCCACCGGGCCGAGGTCGCCGACCCGGACATCCTGTCCCCTCTCCCGCCCGCCATCTCCGTGCGCAGTGCCCCCAGTCCGCTCCGTCCCCTGCGCTACGAAATCCGTCGGGCCGCCGGCATCGGCGCCGGCTTCGTCACCTGTGGAGCCGTACTGTTGCTGTCCGCCCTCACTTCCGTACTGCTGGCCCGGCTCGGGCACACCTCGCAGGACCGGCTGTTCGCGGCCTGGCCGCAGGAACTGCCGCTGCCTCCGGCAGCACTCGGTGCGGGTCTGCTCGGAGCGCTGTCCTTCGGGGACGAGTTCCGCCACCCCGCGTTGGCGGCGGACCGCGGCACCGTGCCGCGCCGACTGGGGCTCCTCACCGCGAAACTGCTGGTGTCCGGGGCCACCGCGGTGCTGCTCTCGTTCCTCACCCTGGGCTGCGACGCCGAAGCGATCTATCTCGTCTACGGCCGGGAGCTCGCGAAGGTTCCCGCGGACTGGCTTGCGCTCACCGTGAGTTGGTTCGGGCTGGTCGTCGGCTGTTCCTGGGCCGGCGTGCTCGGCGCGGGCGTGTTCCGGTCCACCACCGCCGGACTTGCCGCGGTGCTCGCCGTACCCGTGCTCGTCGTGCCGGCCGTGCACCAGGCGCTGCGGGGATCGGGAGCACGGTTGGCCACCGGGCTTCCGGTGCGATTGAGGGAAGCGTTCCTGCTGCAGTGGCCCTTCGGGGGAGAGCGCTACCTGGTCGGTGCGGTCCGGGTGCTCGCCCAACCCGTGGGCGGCGCACTGGCGTTGTCGCTGTCCGCGTTGCTCGGCGCGTACCTGTTCACCACGCTGCGGGCGAGGGTTCGATGAACACGGATCGCACGCTTGCGATCCCACCCCGCACACAAATCCCTGCAGAACGCCCATTTCTTTCTGATAAGGCGTCAATTGCGACGGAGTGAGCGATCACCCTTTCGTGTGCTTTTCACCAAAGACCTCAAGGGAGTTGGAGGCAACGCCGACAAAGGATCCGTGAGTACCCTTGCGCACACCATGATGACCGCCGCCCGCTCCGCAGACTCTGGTCTGGTCGGCCCGGGCGAACTCGACCGCTACCCCTATGCGGAGGCTCCCGTCACCGATCGTGTCGGTGTGCCCTCCTGGGAGGGCGCCGACCCGGAGCTGGGCCGTGTGGGCCGACGTGCCGCGGGCAGCCGTGGCCGCGGACTGCACGGTCAACTCGTTCAGCAGCTGGGTCAGATGATCGTCTCCGGGGACCTGGGTGCGGATCGTCCGCTGGTCCCCGAGGAGATCGGCCAGCGTTTCGAGGTCTCCCGCACCGTCGTCCGTGAGTCCCTCCGGGTCCTGGAGGCCAAGGGCCTCGTCAGTGCCCGCCCGAACGTCGGCACGCGCGTGCGTCCCGTCAGTGACTGGAACCTCCTCGATCCGGACATCATCGAATGGCGGGCCTTCGGGCCGCAGCGCGACGACCAGCGCCGTGAGCTCAGCGAGCTGCGCTGGACGATCGAGCCGCTCGCCGCCCGTCTCGCTGCCGGACACGGGCGCGAGGACGTCCAGCAGCGCCTGTGCGACATGGTCGAGATCATGAGTCACGCCATGGCCCAGGGTGACGCGCTGACCTTCTCCCGCGCCGACGCCGAGTTCCACTCCCTGCTCATCCAGGTCGCGGGCAACCGCATGCTGGAGCACCTCTCCGGCATCGTGTCGGCGGCCCTCCAGGTCTCCGGCGGCCCGGTCACCGGCTGTGAGCGGCCGAACGAGACGTCCCTGGCGCAGCACGCGCGGATCGTCGACGCCCTCGGTACGGGCGACGGCACGGCCGCCGAGGCGGCGATGCGCCAGCTGCTGACCGTCCACCCCGAGGTGGAGCGTGTGGTGCCCGCCCCGCGCGAGCACTGATCCGCGTCGAGAGCGGTGCGCTCGGCCGGTGCCGCCCGCACGGGGTGCCGTCGATCCGGGAACCCGCTTCCGCCGGACCCCGCCGGATCCTTCAGGGCTCCGGCGGGGCCCGGCGGCGGGGCGGGCGCACGGTGAGGGCCATGCGATGCGCGGGACGAGGGCCGAACGACCCGAAGAGATCATTGACGACTACCTTTGCCCATGTCTGACCGCTTTTGAGTGCTTACGGGGTGTGACTCGGGCCACGTAGATTGGGCGTAACGCTCTTGCGAACAGCGCGATGACCTAAGAGGTGACAGCCGCGGAGGGAATACGGACGCCATTCATGGCGCTGTGCATCTTCCCGGCCCCCGCCCGCGCCGTCGGCCCATCCCCAAGCCGGCGGTCGGCTCCAGTCCGTCCCGGACGGGGCCGGAAGCCGTTTTCCAACGTTCCGAGAGGTTGTTCGTGTCGGCCAGCACATCCCGTACGCTCCCGCCGGAGATCGCCGAGTCCGTCTCTGTCATGGCTCTCATTGAGCGGGGAAAGGCTGAGGGGCAGATCGCCGGCGACGATGTGCGTCGGGCCTTCGAAGCTGACCAGATCCCGGCCACTCAGTGGAAGAACGTACTGCGCAGCCTCAACCAGATCCTTGAGGAAGAGGGTGTGACGCTGATGGTCAGTGCCGCGGAGCCCAAGCGCACCCGTAAGAGCGTCGCAGCGAAGAGTCCGGCCAAGCGCACCGCCACCAAGACGGTCGCGGCGAAGACGGTGACCACCCGGAAGGCCACTGCCACGGCCGCCCCCGCGGTGGCCCCCGCCGCTGCCGCCGACGATCCGGGCGAGGAGGCGGCGCCCGTGAAGAAGGCCGTCGCCAAGAAGGCGCCCGTCGCCAAGAAGGTGGCCGCGAAGAAGACCGCGACCGCCGCGAAGAAGACGGTGGCGAAGAAGACCGCCGCCAAGAAGGACGACGTCGAGATTCTCGAGGACGAGGTTCTCGAGGAGCCCAAGGCCGGTGCGGAGGAGCCCGAGGGCACCGAGAGCGCGGGCTTCGTCCTGTCCGACGAGGACGAGGACGACGCGCCGGCGCAGCAGGTCGCCGCCGCCGGTGCCACCGCCGACCCGGTCAAGGACTACCTCAAGCAGATCGGCAAGGTCCCCCTGCTCAACGCCGAGCAGGAGGTGGAGCTCGCCAAGCGCATCGAGGCCGGTCTGTTCGCCGAGGACAAGCTGGCCAACGCCGACAAGCTGGCGCCGAAGCTCAAGCGCGAGCTGGAGATCATCGCCGAGGACGGGCGCCGCGCCAAGAACCACCTCCTGGAGGCCAACCTCCGTCTGGTGGTCTCCCTGGCCAAGCGCTACACCGGCCGCGGCATGCTCTTCCTGGATCTCATCCAGGAGGGCAACCTCGGTCTGATCCGCGCGGTCGAGAAGTTCGACTACACCAAGGGCTACAAGTTCTCCACGTACGCCACCTGGTGGATCCGGCAGGCGATCACCCGGGCCATGGCCGACCAGGCCCGCACCATCCGTATTCCGGTGCACATGGTCGAGGTCATCAACAAGCTCGCCCGCGTGCAGCGCCAGATGCTCCAGGACCTGGGCCGCGAGCCCACCCCGGAGGAGCTGGCCAAGGAACTCGACATGACCCCCGAGAAGGTCATCGAGGTCCAGAAGTACGGCCGTGAGCCCATCTCCCTGCACACCCCGCTCGGTGAGGACGGCGACAGCGAGTTCGGTGACCTCATCGAGGACTCCGAGGCCGTCGTCCCCGCCGACGCCGTGAGCTTCACGCTCCTCCAGGAGCAGCTGCACTCCGTGCTGGACACCCTGTCCGAGCGCGAGGCGGGCGTCGTCTCCATGCGGTTCGGTCTCACCGACGGTCAGCCGAAGACCCTCGACGAGATCGGCAAGGTCTACGGCGTCACGCGCGAACGCATCCGGCAGATCGAGTCCAAGACCATGTCGAAGCTGCGCCACCCGTCGCGTTCCCAGGTGCTGCGCGACTACCTCGACTAGTCGGGTCGTACGGCCTGAAGGCCCGGTCTCCCTCGGGAGGCCGGGCCTTCGTGCTGCGGAGCGCCGTCCGCTGGATGACTCTGGGTTTCCAAGTACCACCCAGAGTGAGGAGGGTGCATGCGTCATTCGTCTGCCCCGGTCCTGATCCGGCCGCTGGTCCTGGCGGCCGTCGCCGCGGTCATACCGCTGGCCGCCCCGTCTCCGGCTGCCGCTGACAGCGTTGTCGTCGGCGGCTTTCCCATCGATGTCTCGCAGGCCCCCTGGACGGTCGCCCTGTCCAGCCGTGACCGGTTCGGGGGTACCCGGGCCGGTCAGTTCTGCGGTGGTGTGGCGATCGGCCGGACCACGGTCCTGACCGCGGCCCACTGCCTGGCCGACGACGTCATCGGCGGTCCGACGGGCCAGGTGCGCGATCTCAAGGTGATCGCGGGCCGCACGGACCTGCTGTCCGCACAGGGCCAGGAGATCCCCGTGACGGACCTCCGGGTGAACCCGGACTACGACGCCGACGCCAACACCGGCGACTTCGCCGTCCTCACCCTCGCCCGGCCGCTGCCCGCCAGTGCGGTCATCCCGATGGCGGCCGAGGGGGACCCCGCCTACGCGCCCGGCACCGGTGCCCTGGTGTCCGGGTGGGGCGACATCACGGGCGGGGGCGACTACGCGCGCCGGATCCACGCGGCGCGCGTTCATGTGCTCCCCGATCGGACGTGCGAGCGCGCCTATCCCGGCGGGCCCGACGGCACCTACCGCGCGGACTCCATGCTGTGCGCGGGGGAGGCGCAAGGCGGCCCTGACGCCTGTCAGGGCGACAGCGGCGGTCCGCTGGTCGCCGACGGGAAGCTGATCGGGCTCGTGTCGTGGGGGAGCGGGTGCGGCCGCCCGGGGAGCCCCGGCGTTTACACGCGCGTCTCAGAGGCTGCACGGGCCCTGGGCCCCAGTGGTGCCCTGAGCGCCTCACGCCGCCCTCACAGCCCCTCCTGAGGGCCATCGCGGGGACAAGACAGGGGGCATGACGAAGGGCGGTCGCTCCCGAGGGGAGCGACCGCCCGTCACCGGCCTGTGCCGGAGCTGGCTCGTCGTGGTTGCGAGAGGTCAGCGCTCATCTTCAGAGGCGGTGGCCGGAACGGTCGTCAGCCGCTCCGTCTCGTCCTGTATCTCAGCGGCGATCTTCTTGAGTTCCGGCTCGAACTTGCGGCCGTGGTGGGCGCAGAAGAGCAGTTCTCCGCCGCTGAGCAGTACGACGCGCAGGTATGCCTGGGCGCCGCAGCGGTCGCAGCGATCGGCGGCCGTCAGGTGGCTCGCGGGGGTCAGAACAGTAGTCACGTCGCCTCTTCTCTAGCTCGACGAGCTGTCGTACCAGGGTCAACATCCAACCAGCCCGAAAACGTTCCCGCTCGGGGCTTCTCCTCGAAAAAAATCTTTCGAGGTGGCCGTCTGCTGCCGGTTGGCGGCGAATGTGCCGTAGTGCGTTTCTTCAGTGCTTACGGGTTCGCTCGGTTCATCGGTCTCATCCTCCCGGCTGGGTTGCCGGTTGTTTGTGAGGACGTGCCCGGAGCCTAAATGGTTCATGCCTCGAAGGGAACGTGATATGTACTTCACCCCATCGAGGGATCGAACACTCATGCGACCGTGGACTAGGGTGAGTTTCCTGCGAGGGTGGCGTTACAACGGCTCTACCAGGCCTGGGTACCCTCTGAGCGGCGACCGAAGCCGGCCCCTTACCCCAAAGGGGCTCCACTGAAATTCAGCGAGGAGCGAACCGCGTGACCGCCGATACGTCCGTGCCGTCCACTGCGCTGCTGGCAGGAGCAGACCGGGACGGCTCCAACTACACCGCGCGGCACCTGCTCGTTCTCGAGGGCCTCGAAGCCGTGCGCAAGCGCCCCGGCATGTACATCGGATCCACCGACAGCCGGGGTCTGATGCACTGCCTGTGGGAGATCATCGACAACGCCGTGGACGAGGCCCTCGGCGGCTACTGCGACCACATCGAGGTCATCCTCCACGACGACGGCTCCGTCGAGGTCCGGGACAACGGCCGCGGCATCCCCGTGGACGTCGAGCCCAAGACCGGCCTGTCCGGTGTCGAGGTCGTCATGACCAAGCTGCACGCCGGCGGCAAGTTCGGCGGTGGCTCCTACGCGGCCTCCGGCGGCCTGCACGGTGTGGGTGCCTCCGTGGTCAACGCGCTCTCCGCGCGTCTCGACGTCGAGGTCGACCGTGGCGGCCAGGTGCACGCCATCAGCTTCCGCCGCGGTGTGCCCGGCGCCTTCGCCGGCGGCGGACCGGACGCGAAGTTCGAGGCCGCGAGCGGACTGCGCAAGGTCAAGAGGGTGCCCAAGACCCGAACCGGCACGCGGGTGCGGTACTGGGCCGACCGCCAGATCTTCCTCAAGGACGCCAAGCTCTCCCTGGACACGCTCCACCAGCGCGCACGGCAGACCGCCTTCCTGGTGCCCGGCCTGACCATCGTCGTCCGTGACGAGTACGGGCTCGGCGAGAGCGGCAGCAAGGGTGAGGAGTCGTTCCGTTTCGACGGCGGTATCAGCGAGTTCTGCGAGTACCTGGCCACCGACAAGCCGGTCTGCGACGTCCTCCGCTTCTCCGGACAGGGCACCTTCAAGGAGACCGTCCCCGTCCTGGACGACCACGGCCAGATGACCCCCACCGAGGTCACCCGGGAACTGGGCGTGGACGTGGCGCTGCGCTGGGGCACGGGGTACGACGCGAACCTCAGGTCGTTCGTCAACATCATCGCCACCCCCAAGGGCGGCACCCACGTGGCCGGCTTCGAGCAGGCCGTCCGCGAGACCCTGAACGAGGTGCTGCGGGCGAAGAAGCTGTTGCGCGTCGCCGAGGACGACATCGTCAAGGACGACGCCCTGGAGGGCCTCACCGCCGTCGTCACCGTCCGGCTCGCCGAGCCGCAGTTCGAGGGCCAGACCAAGGAGGTCCTCGGCACCTCGGCGGCCCGCCGGATCGTGAACAACGTGGTCTCCAAGGAACTGAAGGCGTTCCTGACCTCCACCAAGCGTGACGCCGCCGCCCAGGCGCGGGTGGTCATGGAGAAGGTGGTCGCCGCCGCGCGGACGCGCATCGCGGCCCGCCAGCACAAGGACGCACAGCGCCGCAAGACGGCCCTGGAGTCCTCGTCGCTGCCGGCCAAGCTCGCCGACTGCCGCAGCGACGACGTCGAGCGCAGCGAGCTCTTCATCGTCGAGGGGGACTCGGCGCTCGGCACCGCGAAGCTGGCCCGGAACTCCGAGTTCCAGGCGCTGCTGCCGATCCGGGGCAAGATCCTCAACGTGCAGCGGTCCTCGGTGACGGACATGCTGAAGAACGCCGAGTGCGGCGCCATCATCCAGGTCATAGGGGCGGGCTCCGGGCGCACCTTCGACATCGACGCGGCCCGCTACGGCAAGATCATCATGATGACCGACGCCGACGTCGACGGCTCGCACATCCGCTGCCTGCTGCTGACGCTGTTTCAGCGCTACATGCGGCCCATGGTCGAGGCCGGGCGGGTCTTCGCCGCGGTCCCGCCGCTGCACCGCATCGAGATCGTCCAGCCCAAGAAGGGCCAGGACAAGTACGTGTACACGTACTCGGACCGTGAGCTGCGGGACAAGCTCATGGATTTCCAGAGCAAGGGTGTCCGCTACAAGGACTCGATCCAGCGGTACAAGGGTCTGGGCGAGATGGACGCGGACCAGCTGGCCGAGACCACGATGGACCCGCGCCACCGCACCCTGCGCCGCATCAACCTCTCGGACCTCGAAGCCGCCGAACAGGTATTCGACCTGCTGATGGGCAACGACGTGGCCCCCCGCAAGGAGTTCATCTCCGGCTCGGCGGCGACGCTGGACCGGTCGCGGATCGACGCCTGACGCCCGACGACTGCGCGGCTTCGGCCGACCCGCTCGCCCTCGCCCCACCGGGCGAGGGCGAGCGGCGCCCACAGCCCTCGCGTCGGTTCAGGCGCGGGCGAGCGGCAAGGAGTGTCTGGGGCCCCGGCAGATGCCGGGGCCCCAGACGTTTCCGGGCGGGGTGCCCGACACGTCGGGGTGGGGCGCGCGGTGGATCGAGGTGCGGCGGCGGTGCGTGGTGCGCCGAGGTGCGGCGCACGATGCGCCAGGGCGTGGTGCACGGTACGCCAGGGTGCGGCGCACGACGCGCCAGAGCGCGGTGCTCGATGCGCCAAGAGGCGGTGCACGGCACCCGAAACCGGGACGCGGGCTTCCTACCGCTCCTGAGCCCGGCCCCGCCCGACCGCACCGCACGTCCGCGGACCCGCCCCCCGAGATCGCGGGTGCCCCCGCCTCCGCGCAGGGCCCTTCTCCACCTGAGGGTGGAGAAATCACACTCCTCGGAATCCACCTGTGATCCACCCTCGCGCCGATCCCCCGACCTGCGCGTTTCCGTAGCGTCGAAGGCGTCGGCAGCTCCCGCTCCCGGCACCGCCCCTTCCCGCTCACGGAGGCTCTGATGTCCGGGCTCGTCAACGCGTTGCTGATCGTGGCCGTGGTCGTCGTGGTGATCGCCCGCCAGTTCCGCGCCCGCCCCGTCAACACCGGCCGGCGCTGGTGGCTGCTCCCCGCGGTCCTCGCGGTGGCCGCGCTGCGCGAACCCGGCATACTCGACGCCCATCACCGCACGGAATCCGCCCTGCTGCTCGGCGCCGAGTTGCTGGTGGGGCTCGGGATGGGCGCCGCCTGGGCCTGGACCACCCGGATCTGGACCGAACCCGACGGCGTCGTGTGGACCAAGACCACCAGGGCCGGCGCGATGGTCTGGCTCGGCGGTCTGCTCGTGCGCGTCGGCCTCTTCGCCCTCGGCGCAGCGCTCGGCGTCCACCAGGACAGCTCCGCCCTGATGCTCGGCCTGGCGCTCCTCCTCCTGGTCCGCTCCGGCATCCTCCAGTGGCGGGCGCAGTCGCTCCCGTCCGGCCCGTCCACGGGCGGCCCCACCCGGGCGTACCGTGACGACATGGCCGGGGTCACCAGGAAGGAAGGCGTGTGACGGAGAACGCCTGGACGCGCTGGCCCTCACGCGAAGCGCTGAGCCGCTCGGGGGTCTCCCCGCCCCGGCGCGTGCTGGCCTGGGGAGTGCGACTGCTCGTCCTCGCCCTGTTGCTGTGGAGCGCCTTCGACCAGTCGCACGTCCACGGCTGGGGCGTGGCCGCCGCCGTGGCGGGTGTGCTGGTGACCGCAGTGGCGTCCTGGGGCTTCTTCCGGACCACCTACGCCCACCGGCTCGTGCCCTCCCTGGTCCTCATCACCTTCCTGCTGGCCTTCGCGGTCGTGGCGGAGAGTACGGGATTTCGCGGACCGGCGCTCGTGATCTGGTGCGGCTGCGGCATCTCGGCCCTGGAGCGGCTGCCCATCGCGATCGCGGTGCCCGTCACCTGCGTGGCCCTGGCCTCGTACTCCGCGTTCAACAACGACGTCTGGCTGACCACCGCGGCCACCGTCGTCGGCATGGCCCTAGCCGGCTACGTCATGCGACTCGACGCCGAGGCCCGTGGGCATGCACAGCGGCTGCTGGCCCAGGAGCGTGCCGCCAGAGCGGCCGAAGCCGAGTCGGCTGCGCTCGCGGAGCGGGCCAGGATCGCGCGGGAGATCCATGACGTGCTGGCCCACAGCCTCTCCGCCCAGATGGTGCACCTGGAGGCCGCGCGGCTGCTGATCGAGCGCGGGGCCGACCGGGAGCAGATCCTCGAACGGGTGGTGGCCGCCCGGGGAATGGCCCGCAACGGACTCGCCGAGACCAGACAGGCCCTGTCGGCGTTGCGCGGTGAGCTGACCCCCCTGGAGGACTTCCTCACCGAACTGGCCGGCGCGACCGACGGCGCCGAGGTCACCGTCACGGGCGAACGCAGAACGCTGTCCGCCGAGGCCTCGCAGACGGTACGACGGGTCGCGCAGGAAGCGCTGACCAACGTCCGCAAGCACGCTCACGGCGCCAAGGTCAGGGTGCTGCTGGACTACAGCGAGCACGAAGTGACGCTCAACGTGAGGGACTCGGGCGGCCGTCCGGGCGAACTCACCGGCGCCGGCAGCGGGTACGGTCTGCTGGGAATGCGGGAGAGGGCCGAGCTGCTGGGCGGGTCGCTGGAGGCGGCGCGTGACGAGGAGGGGTTCGAGGTGCGGTTGAGGGTGCCCGTATGACAGAGGGCGAGAAGAAGCCGGCGCGAGTGGTGGTCGCCGACGACCAGACGGTGGTCAGGGAGGGCATCGTGATGCTCCTCGGCCTGCTGCCCGGTGTGGAGGTCGTGGGAGCGGCGGGCGACGGCGAGGAGGCGGTACGGCTGGTCGGCGAGCTCTCCCCGGACGTGGTGCTGATGGACCTGAGGATGCCGCGCTGCGACGGGGTGGAGGCGACCCGGCGGATCCGCTCGCAGTACCCGGGGACCCAGGTCGTGGTGCTCACCACGTTCGCGGACGACGAGTCGCTGTTCCCGGCACTGAGAGCCGGCGCCCGCGGCTACCTGACGAAGGACGCGGGCGGGGACGAGATCGTACGCGCGGTGGAGAGCGTGCTCTCGGGGGACGCGGGGCTGTCGCCGAGCATCCAGCTGAGGCTGCTGGAGAGGCTGTCGCAGCCCGAGCCGCCGCAGGCGCCGGTGGTGGCCGAGACGCCGGACGGGCTGACCCTGCGGGAGACGGAGGTCCTGGTGCTGATCGCCGAGGGGCTCACCAACCAGGAGATCGCCAGGCGGCTGCACGTCTCGACCGCGACGGTGAAGACACACATCAACAACCTGTTCGCGAAGACGGGGCTCAAGGACCGCGCGCAGGCGGTGCGTTATGCGTACGGGAAGGGAATGGTGCGGCCACCAGCGAATTGAGTCACCTGATGGGGTGAGAGACGGGGGAAGAAGAGTCAGAGAACTTCCCGATCTGTCCATCCTTGGGCATGCAGTCAAGCAACGGGCGTCACCGCGACGGCGGGGAGGGCTCCGAGAGTTCGGCCGAGCGGCACGAGGACCAAGGTGAGTACGGCACGACCTCCCCAGAAGTCAGCTACCAGGACCCCTGGTACGACGCGCCGGGCCCCGGCTGGGGCGAGCCGGACACCACCGCGGTGCCGGCCCCGGCGGTGCCCGCCGCCCGAACCGAGCGGGACTGGGCGGAGGTTCGCGCCCGGAACGTGTATCTGGAGGTTCAGCGCAGTGCGGCTTTCCAGGAGGTGCGCAGCAGCTACCGGAGGTTCGTGGTGCCGGGGGTTGCCGTCTTCCTCACCTGGTACGTGGCGTACGTGGTCACGGCGACGACCGCGCCCGGTCTGATGGCGAGACCCGTGGCCGGCGCGGTGAACGTGGGGATGCTCGCGGGGCTCGGCCAGTTCCTCAGCACGTTCGTGCTCACCTGGGCCTATGCCCGGCACGCCAGGCTGCGCAGGGACCGTGCCGCGCTGGAACTGCGCTGGGACACCCAGGAGCTGACGCGAGGCGCCCGGGGCGGTGTCCTGTGACGGGTCGTCATGAAACCCTGGCTCTCATGCTGTTCAGCGCCTTCGTCGCGGTGACGCTCGGGATCACGACGTGGGTGAGCAGGCGGCGGCATGGTTCGGCGGAGGAGTTCTACGCCGGGGGCCGGCTGTTCTCGCCCATGGAAAATGGTTTTGCCATCGCGGGTGACTACATGTCGGCGGCCTCCTTCCTCGGTGTCACCGGGCTGATCGCGCTGTTCGGGTACGACGGGCTGCTCTACGTGGTGGGCTTCCTGGTGGCGTGGCTGGTCGTGCTCTTCCTGGTGGCCGAGCTGGTGCGCAACTGCGGCCGGTTCACCCTCGCCGACGTGATCGCCGCACGGATGACCGAGCGGCCGGTGCGGATCGCGGCGGGCACGTCCTCGGTCACCGTGTCCGTTCTCTATTTGGTGGCGCAAATGGTGGGGGCGGGCAGCCTGGTCACGCTGCTGCTGGGACGGACCAGCCAGGCCGCGCAGGCGTGGACGGTCATCGGGGTCGGCGCGCTGATGGTGATCTACGTGACCCTGGGAGGGATGCGGGCCACCACCTGGATCCAGATCGTGAAGGCCGTCCTGCTGCTGGGCGGGACGGTGACGCTGACCGTGCTGGTGCTGCTGCGCTTCCACGGCGACGTCGACCAGCTGCTGCGCACGGCGGCGGAGCGCAGTGGACATGGGAAGGCGTTCCTGGCGCCGGGGCTCAGGTACGGCGGGGGCTGGAGCGCGCGGCTGGACTTCATCAGCCTGGGGCTGGCGCTGGTGTTGGGCACGGCGGGACTGCCGCACATCCTGTCGCGGTTCTACACGGTGCCGACCGCGAAGGCGGCCCGGCGGTCGGCGGTCTGGTCGATCGGGCTGATCGGCGGCTTCTATCTGATGGCGATCGTGCTCGGCTTCGGGGCCGCCGCCGTCGTCGGGCCGGACGTGGTGCGCGCGTCGAACGAGTCGGGGAACACGGCGGTCCCGCTGCTGGCACTCGACCTGGGCGGTGGCGCGGGTTCCACCGGGGGAGCGGTTCTGTTCGCGGTCGTCGCCGCCGTTGCCTTCGCGACGATCCTCGCGGTGGTCGCCGGGATCACCCTCGCCTCCTCGGCGTCCGTCGCCCACGACCTGTACGCCTCGCTGCGCAGGCCGGGCGCCGGAGGGCGCAGCGAGGTGGCGGTGGCGCGCGCGTCGGCCGTCGGCATCGGAGTGGTGGCCATCGCGCTCGGCCTGCTGGCCCGTGACCTCAACGTCGCCTTCCTGGTCGGTCTGGCCTTCGCGGTGGCCGCCTCGGCGAACCTGCCGGTGCTGCTGTACTCGCTGTTCTGGCGGGGCTTCACCACCCGCGGCGCGGTGTGGGCCGTGTACGGGGGACTCGTTCCGGCCCTCGTGCTGGTCGTGCTGTCCCCGGTGGTGTCCGGGAGCCCGGGGGCGCTGTTCCCGGACGTCGACTTCCAGTACTTCCCGTTGCAGAACCCGGGGATCGTCTCCATCCCGCTCGGTTTCCTCGCCGGCTGGCTCGGGACGGTCACCTCGGACGAGGTGCCGGACGAGGCTCGGCACGCGGAGACCGAGGTCCGGTCGCTGACCGGAGCGGGGGCTGTCTAGGTCCTACGGCGCCACCCAGGCGTACCGGTGTTCCGGACGGCCGGTGTCGCCGTACTTCAGGGAGAGGCGCAGCCGTCCCGCCTGTTCCAGATGACGGAGGTAGCGCTGGGCGGTGGAGCGGCTCAGGCCGGTCTCGGCGGCCACCTCGTGGGCGGAGAGCGGATGGTCGGCGCTGTGCAGGACCCCGCAGATGAGGTCCGTGGTGGGTTCGGAGTGGCCGCTGGGCAGACCCGGTGCCGACGGGGCGGGTGAGGTGCGCAGGGCGCCGAAGATCCGGTCGACCTGCTCCTGCCCGGTCAGGCCCCGGCCGCCGACCCGGTCGACGGTGCGGCGCAGTGCCGCGTAGGAGTCCAGGCGGGTGCGCAGCGCGGCGAAGGTGAACGGCTTGACCAGATAGTGCAGGGCGCCCAGGCGCATCGCCTGCTGGACGGTGGTGACGTCGCTGGCCGCCGTGATCATGATGACGTCGGTGCCATGGCCCTGTTCCCGCATCCGGTGGACGAGTTCGAGGCCGGTCTCGTCCGGCAGATAGTGGTCCAGCAGGACCAGGTCGATGGTGCCGCGTTGCACGGCTGCCAGCGCCTGGGCAGCGCTGTGCGCGCGGGCGGCCACCCGGAAGCCGGGAACCTTCCCCACGTACTTGGCGTTTATCTCAGCGACGCGGAAGTCGTCGTCGACCACCAGGACGTCAATCATCAGGCCTCTCCTTCAAGGCCGGCGAGCGTTAAGCCCGTGTTTCGTCTGCGCAGTTGTAGCGCGCGCAAAATGAGCACAACAGGTGCTTGCGAGCAAAAGAACGGCTTGCGCCCAGAAGACTGCTGCTGTGGTCCGTGCCACACCTACCGTCCCGGCCCATGAGCGCAGACACCAGCCCCGCCATCGAGCTGCGGGGCGCGAGCAAGATCTTCAAGACCCCGTCGGGGGGTCTGCACACGGCTGTCCGCGACCTCGACCTCACCGTCGGACGTGGTGAGTTCGTGGCCGTCGTGGGGCCGACGGGTTGTGGCAAGTCCACGACGCTGACGCTGGTCAGCGGGCTGGAGGAGCCCACCGAGGGCGATGTGCTGGTGGCCGGCCGACCGGTCGCCGGGGTCGGGGACAAGGTCGGTTTCGTCTTCCAGCAGGACGCCACCTTCCCCTGGCGGACCGTGCTGTCCAACGTGATGGCAGGACCCCGCTTCCGGGGCGTGCCGAAGGCGGAGGCGAAGGAGAAGGCCCGCGCCTGGCTGGCCAGGGTCGGTCTCGCCGCCTTCGAGGACCGCTACCCGCACCAGCTCTCCGGCGGCCAGCGCAAGCGGGTGGCGCTCGCCGCGACCTTCGTCAACGACCCCGAGATCCTGCTCATGGACGAGCCGTTCTCCGCGCTCGACGTGCAGACCCGGGCGCTGATGTCGGACGAACTCCTGGAGCTGTGGGAGGGCACGGGCGCCTCGGTCGTGTTCGTCACCCACGACCTGGAGGAGTCCATCGCGCTGGCCGACAAGGTCGTCGTCATGACCGCCGGGCCCGCGACCGTCAAGCAGGTCTTCGACATCGACCTGCCCCGTCCCCGCAAGGTCGAGTCGGTGCGTCTGGAGCCGCGGTTCATCGAGATCTACCGCGAGATCTGGGAGTCCCTCGGCGAAGAGGTCCGCATCACCCGTGAGAGGGGCGCCGCCCATGTCGCCTGACGTCCTCAGCACACCGGTCGTCGACACGGCCAAGACCCCGGACCGTGCCCGGACGCGGGCCCAGGCCGCCCGCAGACGCAAGTCGATCGTGTACGCCGTGCGGGTGCTGCTCCTGGTGGCCGTCCTCGGCCTGTGGGAGGTCCTCTCCCGGGCCGGCGTCATCGACCCGTTCAACTTCTCGATGCCGTCGAAGATCTGGGAGCAGATCTGGACCTGGGTGACCCACGGCACCGCGCTCGGTTCCCTCGGCGAGCAGATCTGGTACACGCTCTACGAGGCGCTGCTCGGCTGGGTCATCGGTGTGGTCGCCGGTGTCGTCTTCGGTATCGCCCTGGGACGGATCGCGTTCCTCGCCGACGTCCTCGGCCCGTACATCAAGGTGCTCAACTCGATCCCCAGGATCGTGCTCGCCCCGATCTTCGTGATCTGGTTCGGGCTCGGCGCCTCCTCCAAGGTCGCCTCGGCCGTGGTCCTGGTGTTCTTCCCGGTGTTCTTCAACGCCTTCCAGGGTGCCCGCGAGGTCGACCGCAACCTGGTCGCCAACGCCCGGATCCTGGGCGCGAGCGACCGCAGGGTGACCCTCCAGGTGGTCATCCCGTCCGCCACCTCGTGGATCTTCACCAGCCTCCACGTCAGCTTCGGCTTCGCCCTCATCGGCGCCATCGTCGGCGAGTACATCGGCGCCACCAAGGGCATCGGCCTGCTCGTCGCGCAGTCGCAGGGCACGTTCAACTCGGCCGGTGTGTACGCCGCGATGGTCATCCTCGCCGTCGTCGCGCTCGCCGCCGAGGGGCTGCTCACCTTCGCCGAGCGCCGCATCTTCCGCTGGAAGCCGTCGGACTCCGACAGCTGAACCCGGCCCTCTCCTCCCGCACCGCCTCTCACAAGGACGTGAACGTCATGCGCAAGTCCGCCAGATACACCACCCTGGCCGCTGCCGGCCTGCTCGCCCTGTCCTCCCTGACCGCCTGCGCCAACGACGCGGCGAGCACGACGTCCAGCGGCTCCGCCGGCAAGGGCGACGGCAAAGGCACGAAGGTCAAGATCATGGTCGGTGGCCTCGACAAGGTCATCTACCTCCCGGCGATGCTCACCCAGCGGCTCGGCTACTTCGACGCCGAGGGTCTCGACGTGGAACTGCTGACGGAACCCGCGGGTGTCCAGGCCGAGACGGCCCTCGTCGCCGGGCAGGTCCAGGGCACGGTCGGGTTCTACGACCACACGCTGGACCTCCAGACCAAGGGCAAGGCGGTGGAGTCCGTCGTGCAGTTCTCGCGGGCGCCCGGCGAAGTCGAGATCGTCTCCACCAAGGCGGCCGGCGACATCACCTCGCCCAAGGACTTCAAGGGCAAGAAGCTCGGCATCACCAGCCTCGGGTCGTCGACCGACTTCCTGACCAAGTACCTTGCCGTCAAGAACGGTGTGAAGGTCAGCGACTTCTCGCCGGTCGCCGTCGGGGCGGGCGCGACCTTCATCTCGGCGCTCCAGCAGGGCTCCATCGACGGCGGTATGACGACGGACCCGACCGTGGCGACCATCCTGGACAAGAAGGCGGGCAAGATCCTCCTGGACATGCGGACGCCGGAGGGTTCCCAGAAGGCGCTCGGCGGCCCGTACCCGTCCTCCAGCCTGTACATGCAGACGGACTGGGTCAACAGCCACAAGGACACCGTCCAGAAGATGGTCAATGCGTTCGTCAAGACGCTCAAGTGGATGTCCACGCACAGCGCGGCCGAGATCGCGGCCAAGATGCCCGCCGACTACGCCCAGGGGAACAAGGCCCTCTACACGCAGTCCGTCAAGAGCACGCTGCCGATGTTCACCGACGACGGCGTGATGCCCGAGAACGGCCCGGAGACCGTGGAGAAGGTGCTCAAGGCGTTCAACACGAACGTCCAGAACCACGATGTCGACCTGAGCAAGACGTACACGACGGAGTTCGTCAAGGCAGCCAAGTAGAAGGCTGCCCACGCGTACGTCTCAGCCGCGGGTCGCCCACACGTAACGGTGTTCGGGGCGGCCCGCGTCGCCGTACTTGAGGGTCAGCCGGGCGCGGCCCGTGCGTTCCAGGAGCTTCAGATAGCGCTGGGCGGTCTGACGGCTCACCCCGGTCCGCTCGGCGATCTCCTGGGCCGACAGCGGGCTCCCGGCGTTCATCAGCGACTGGCGGACCAACTCGGCGGTGGTGGGCGAGTGCCCTTTGGGCAGCTCCGGCTCGGACGGCGTGGCCAGGGCGCCGAAGATGCGGTCCACCTCGGCCTGTTCGGCCTCGCCGCCACCGTCCAGGGCGCGCCGCAGCCGCGCGTACGCCTCCAGCCTGGCGCGCAGTCCCGCGAACGCGAACGGCTTCACCAGGTACTGCAGGGCGCCCTGACGCATCGCCGCCTGCACGGTCGACACGTCCCGGGCCGCCGTCACCATGATCACGTCGGTCTGGTGGCCGCGCCGCCGCATCTCCTGGACCACCGCGAGACCCGTGCCGTCGGGCAGGTAGTGGTCCAGCAGGACCAGGTCGGGACGGGGGAGCGTCTCCAGCCGGTGCAGCGCCTCGGCCGCGTTGTGGGCCTCGCCGGCCACGTGGAAGCCGGGCACCTTCTCGACGTAGGCGGCGTTGACGCGGGCGACCCGGGCGTCGTCGTCCACGACCAGGACCTCGATCATCGTGCTTCCCTGCCGTTCGGTCATCGTGTCTCTTCGCCGGCCGGTGCGAGCACCGGTTCGAGTTCCGGCTCGGTCAGTGCCTCGGGGAGCACCACCGTGAACTGCGCGCCGCCGCCGTCCGCCTCGCCCACGGACGCGCTGCCGCCCTGCCGTTCGGCGAGGCGGCGCACCAGGGGGAGCCCGATGCCGCGCTTGCCGTGCGCGGGCGGTTTCTTGGTGGACCACCCCTCGGTGAACGCCAGTTCCCGGTGCTCGGCCGGGATCCCGGGCCCGGTGTCCCGCACCCTGAGGACGACCGCGCGGTCCTCGGTGCGCAACTCGACCTCCACGCGCGCGTGCGGAGTGCCGGCCACCGCGTCGAGCGCGTTGTCGACAAGGTTGCCCACCATCGTGACCAGCCCCCTGGGGTCGATCAGCCGGTCCGGCAGGTGAGTGCGGTCCGACACCCACAGGGCGACCCCGCGCTCGGCCGCGACGGTCGCCTTGCCGACCAGCAGGGCGGCCAGCAGCGGGTCCTGGATCTTCTCGGTGACCTGTTCGGCGGTGACCCGGTGGTCGCCGACCACCTCGCCGACGAACTCCACCGCGTCCTCGTACATCTCCAGCTCCAGCAGCCCGAGCAGGGTGTGCATGCGGTTGGCGTGCTCGTGGTCCTGGGCGCGCAGGGCGTCGATGAGCCCACGCGTGGAGTCGAGTTCCCGGCCCAGCTGCTCCAGCTCGGTGCGGTCGCGCAGAGTGGCGACGGCGCCGCCGTCCTCGGTGGGCATCCGGTTGGCCACCAGGACCCGCTGGCCGCGCACGGTGAGCAGGTCGGTGCCGGTCACCCGGCCGGCCAGCACATCGGTCGTACGGCCGTCACCGAGCGCCTCGTCGGGGGTCCGGCCGACGGCCTCGTCGCCGATGCCCAGCAGGCGCCGTGCCTCGTCGTTCAGCAGCCGGACGCGGCCGCCGCGGTCCAGGGCGACGACGCCCTCGCGGATGCCGTGCAGCATCGCCTCGCGTTCCGCGAGCAGCGCCGAGATGTCGGAGAAGGCCAGGTCACGGGTCTGCCGCTGCACCCTCCTGGAGATCAGCCAGGCGGCCAGCGCACCGGCGGCGAGAGCGCCGCCCGCGTAGGCGAACAGCACGGGGATCGTGCTCAGCAGATGTGCGCGCACGCTGTCGTAGGCGATGCCCACCGAGACCGCTCCGATGATCCGGTGCCGGGAGTCGTACAGCGGTACCTTGCCGCGCGCCGAGCGGCCCAGGGTGCCGCTGTCGATCTGCATGACTTCCTTGCCGTCCAGTGCCTCCCGGGGGCTGGTCGTCACATGCCCGCCGATCTCCGACGGCGTGGTGTGGGACCAGCGGAAGCCGCCTTTGTCCATCACCACGATGTACTCCGCGCCGGTGGCCTTCCGGATCCGTTCGGCCTCCTGCTGCACCGGACCGTGCACGCTGGGCGGGGTGGTCAGGACGCCCTCGGCGATCTGTGGGTCCTGGGCGGTGGTCTGGGCGATCGCCAGGGCCCGGCGCATCGCCTCCTGGTCCAGCTGTTTGCTGAGCGGCGCGAGGAAGAGCCCGGTCGCGAGCACCGCGACCCCCGCGGCGATCGCCAGCTGCATCAGCAGGACCTGCGTGAACGCCGTCCGGGGCAGCCGGGGGCGCAGACGGCGTGCGGGGGGCGTGGGACTCATGACCACGACGGTACGTGCGCGGACGCGCCGTCATTAAGAGGTGTGGCGCGGATCTCTTGACCAGTTCTTGGGTGAACGGGGACGGGTGGGGTGAGGACGATCAGCTCGCGAGGGCCGACGCCGTGGGCAGTTCCCGCAGCGACACCACGTCCATCCGGGCCGGTGACCCCAGCGCCGAGACCCCGCAGCTCTCCGGGCGCGGCGGCAGGGAAGCGCCCTGGGCCACCTCGACCCGCCAGCGACGGCCGTCGGCGTGGTCGACGGTGACGTGCCAGCGCGGGGCCGCGCCCTCGGTGCGTACGACGCTCAGCGCGCCCGCCCCGTACTCGCCCACCGCTTCGCGCACGGCCAGCTCGGCCGCCTGACCGGGCCGTCCCCAGGCGGAGCACCCCCGGCACCCCTCCAGCACCACACGGCCCTCCTGAGCGCCGTGCAGGGCCTCCTTGACGGCATGGGCCTCGGCGCGCCCGTACGCGTATCCGTACGGCAGCACGAGCACCGTCGGCGAGAAGCGATGACCACCCAGATGGGTGACCTCCCAGGTACCCCGTACCCCGGAGGCGGCCAGCTCGGCGGCGAGCGGGCGGCCCAGCAGGGCGCAGCAGCGGTCGCGCCTGCCGTTCGTGCAGACCAGGGCGAGGGGGCTCCCGCAGTGCGGCCGGCCGCCCAGCGCGGTGCCGAACGAACGGTGGTCGCCCGCGCCGAGCGCCGCGAGGTCCAGGTCCAGCAGCCGGTACGGGTCCCGGGTCTCGGCGCCGTGCAGCCAGAGGTTCCCGGGAACCACGTGGGCCGCGTACACCTGCCGCACGGCGGCCGTACCGGGGTCGGCGTGGCGGCCGGGGCGGCGGATGAGCGCGATGCGCACGCCGGTCCCTTCGGCGGCGGCCTCCAGCGCGCGGCCGAGCGCGGGGTCCAGGTGGCTCGAAGTGAGCGCCTTGGGACCCCAGGGGCCCGGCTGTTCCAGCAGCAGCCACGTCGTCGCGGTGGCGGCGGTGCCGGAAACGGGCTCGTCGAGCATCCGGGAGACGGTTGCGCACCTACTCACAGAGGTGAGCCTAACCTGACTTCGCCCGCGGTGACTTCCGGCCCCGCCCGCCCACCCGCCGAAGGGGTTACTCCGGCAGCGGCTGCGGCGGCCTGGGGCCGACATAGTGGCCGCTGGGGCGCATGCGCAGCGGGCGTTCGCCGTACTCCTCCAGGGTGTGGGCGATCCAGCCCGCCGTCCGGGCCACGGCGAAGATGGTCTCCCCCGCGGTGGCCGGCATCCCGCAGGAGGCCGTGAACACGGCCAGCGCCAGGTCGACGTTGGCGTGCAGCGGAGCGTGCCGTGCGGTCGTCGCCACGATGTCGCGCGCGGCGAGGAGGGCGGGCTGGGCGCGCGGAATGTCCTTCAGGAGGTCGAACAGCACGCGCGCGCGTGGGTCCTCGCCCTGGTAGAGCCGGTGGCCGAGCCCCGGGATACGGCGGCCGGCCCGCAGCTCGTCCGCGATCACCGGCACGGCGGTGCCCTGGTCGAGGACGTCGAGCAGCAGCCGGTGCGCGAGTCCGCTGGAGGCGCCGTGCAGGGGGCCTTCGAGCGCGCCGAGTCCGGCCGACACGGCCGCGTACGCGTGGGCCCGGGCGGAGGCGGCGACCCGCACCGCGAGGGTGGAGGCGGCCAGGTCGTGGTCGACGAGCAGCGCCAGGGCCGTGTCCAGGACGCGCAGCGCCGCATCGGTGGGTTCGATGCCGGTCAGCCGGCGCCACAGCCGGTGGGCCAGCGGGCCGTCGTCGGGCCCGCGCCGGTGCTGCTGCGGCAGCGCGGCGACGAGCGTGGGGATCAGTACCCGCGCCGTGCCGAGGACGGCTTCCTCGGACAGGTCGAAGCGCAGCGGATCCTCGGCGGCCGCGGCGATGGTGGCGACCCGCAGCCGGTCGGTGGGGGTGGTGTGCTCGGGCAGAGCGTCCACGGCCCGGCGGGCGACCGAGACCGTGGCCTTCGGCGCGGCGAAGGCCGCGCCCCGCTCCATCCGGCCCGTCCACAGCCACTCGGCCACCTCCTCGTAGGAGTGGTGGGCGGCCAGTTCCGTGGCGTCGACGCCCCGGTAGTAGTACCGGTCGCCGTCGATGAGCGTGATCCGGGTGCGTACCGAGAGGTCCTGGCCGGGGGAGGCGGAACCTCCCGCCGTCTCCCGCCGGTTGCGCCGGGCCAGCGCCTCCACCTCCGCGGCGTCGAAGGTGCTGGCCCGCCCTCCGGGCTCGCGCCTGCTGCTGAGCTGACCGCGGCTCACGTAGGCGTACACCGTCTCGGGCTTCACGCCGAGCAGTTCGGCGGTCTCCTTGGTGGTCAGCCGCCGCGCCGAGCTGTCGGGAGCAGGGTGTTGATCGCGCATGCCGACACCGTAGCCGCCTCGACGCATATTGATCCAATCAATATTGACAGGAAACCAGTCAAGCATGGACAGTCGGATCAAGTTCAGGCTGGACAGCGGAGGCATGTCATGACCGTCAACAGGGCCGCGTCGACCCTCGTCGAGGTACCGCGCGGGCTCGCCGGTGTCGTCGTCACGGACACCGAAGTGGGAGACGTACGGGGGAGCGAGGGGTACTACCACTACCGCCAGTACTCGGCCGTGGAACTCGCCCGCACCCGGGGTTTCGAGGAAGTCTGGCACCTCCTGGTCCACGGCGACCTGCCGGGCCCGGAGCGCGCCGCGGCCTTCGCCGCCGAGACCGCCGGGCTGCGACGGCTGCCCGACGAGGTGCGGGCCGCCCTGCCCGCGCTGGCCGCGGCGAGCGGTGCGTCCGGACCGCTCGCCGGGATGCGCACCGCGCTGTCCCTGCTCGGCGCGGCGAGAGGGCTGCGGCCGGTGTACGACATCGACGCGGACCGGCGGCGGGCCGACACGGTCGCCGCGTGCGCGGCCGTACCCACGCTCCTCGCGGCGCTGTACCGGCTCGGGCGGGGGCTCGAACCGGTGGAACCGCGCGCGGACCTCCCCTACGCGGCCAACTACCTGTACATGGTGACCGGTTCGGAACCCGATCCCCGGCAGGCGCGGGCCGTCGAGCAGTACTTGATCTCAACCATTGACCACGGATTCAATGCGTCAACGTTCACCGCACGGGTCATCGCGTCGACGGGCGCCGACGTCGCGGCCTGCCTCGTGGGGGCGGTCGGTGCGCTGTCCGGGCCGCTGCACGGGGGCGCGCCCAGCCGGGCACTGGACACCCTGGACGCGATCGGGACCACGGACCGGATCGACGGGTGGATCCGGGAACGGGTGCTCGCCGGCGACCGCGTGATGGGCTTCGGGCACGCGGTCTACCGTACCGAGGACCCGCGGTCCCGCCTGCTGCGCGAGATCGCCCAGGGCTTCGGCGGCCCCCGGGTCGAGTTCGCCGTCGAGGTGGAACGGCGGGTGGAGAGCATCCTCGCCGAGCTGAAACCGGGCCGCGAACTCCACACCAACGTCGAGTTCTACGCGGGCGTGGTCATGGAACTGTGCGGCCTGCCCCGCGAGATGTTCACGCCCACGTTCGCGGCGGCGCGGGTGGTCGGCTGGAGCGCGAACATCCTGGAACAGGCGGCCGACTCGAAGATCATCCGGCCGGTGGCGCGGTACGTGGGGCCCCGGCCGGAGGCCGCCGACCGGGTCGCCGGGTAGCGGCACGCCGTCGACCGCCCGCGGCGGTCACGGCGGGGGCGCGCAGCACGGTCCCGGGGGTTTCCTATCCTGGACCGGCCCGCCGTCAGCCGCGTCAGGGAGGCCGCCCCTTGGAGCACCACCACCGTCCCCGGCAGATCCCGGTAGTGGTCCTCGCCGGATTCCTGGGTTCCGGCAAGACCACGCTCCTCAACCACCTGCTGCACCGCAGCGGAGGCAGCAGGATCGGGGCGCTCGTCAACGACTTCGGGGCCGTCGAGATCGACGCGATGGCGGTGGCCGGCGCCCTCGGGGACTCGACCGTCTCGCTCGGGAACGGCTGTCTGTGCTGCGCCGTCGACGCCGGTGAACTCGACCTCTACCTGGAGCGGCTCGCCGACCCGGCCACCGGGATCGACGTCATCGTCATCGAGGCCAGCGGACTCGCCGAACCCCGGGAACTCGTCCGGATGCTGCTCGCCAGCGAACACCCCGGAATCGTCTACGGCGGCCTCGTCGAGGTCGTGGACGCCGCCGAGTTCGACGACACGCGCGCCAGACACCCCGAGATCGACCGGCACCTCGCCCTCGCGGACCTTGTCGTCGTGAACAAGCTCGACCGGGCCGGGCAGGGCGGCGAGCGCGTCCTGCGGCTCGTGCGGTCGCTCACCGACCGGGCGGCCGCCGTCGTACCCGCCACCTACGGCCGTATCGACCCCGAGTTCCTGTTCGACTGCCGGCCCAGTGAGGAGCGCATCGGCCAGCTGTCCTTCGACGACCTCCGTGACCACCACGAGGACGGCGAGCACCCGGCGCATCTGCACACCGGCTACGACAGTCTGTCCTTCGTCTCCGGCCGCCCGCTCGACCCCCGGCGGCTCATGGCCTTCCTCGACAGCCGGCCCGAGGGGCTCTACCGGATCAAGGGGTATGTCGACTTCGGGCCCTACGACACCGGCAACCGGTACGCCGTGCACGCCGTCGGCCGCTTCCTGCGGTTCTACCCGGAGGCCTGGGAGCAGGGCGGGGAACGGCTCACGCAGCTCGTGCTGATCGGTTCCGGCATCGACACCGCCACGCTCCGCAAGGAGCTGGAGGCGTGCACGAGCGACGCCCCGGGCGCCGACGAGCACGGCATGTGGGGCGTCCTGCGCTACGTGCAGGGCCTGGCGGACGACCCGGACGAGGCCCTCGCAGGGGACCCCGGCGCAGTTCTCGCGCAGGGCCCGTCCGAGGCCCTCGCCCAGGACCCCGCCGAGGTCCTCGCCCGTGACGTCGACGAGGTCTAGACCGGCCCCGCCACCACCGACACCGTCTTCGGCAGGGAGACGCCGGAGCCGTCGCGGCGCGGGTCGACCTCCGGGAGGTCGGCCGGCGTGCCGTTCTTCTGGGCCGCCTTCGCCGGGACCGGACCGGCCCAGCCGAAGGACAGGCAGTCCTCGCCCTTGAGGAAGCGCTGGCAGCGGACACCGCCGGTGGCCCGGCCCTTGCGCGGGTACTGGTCGAACGGGGTCAGCTTGGCCGTGGTCTGCACCGAGTCGTCGAGCGTGCCGCGCGACCCGGCCACCGTGAAGACCATCGCGTCGGCCGCCGGGTCCACGGCCGTGAACGAGATGACCTTCGCACCCTCCGCGAGCTTGATGCCGGCCATACCGCCCGCCGGACGGCCCTGCGGACGCACCTGGGAGGCCTGGTAACGCAGCAGCTGCGCGTCGTCCGTGATGAAGACCAGGTCCTCCTCACCGGTGCGCAGCTCCATGGCGCCGACGATCCGGTCACCCTCCTTGAGGGTGATGACCTCCAACTCGTCCTTGTTGGACGGGTAGTCGGGCACCACCCGCTTGACGACGCCCTGCTCGGTGCCGAGGGCCAGACCCGGCGAGGACTCGTCGAGCGTGGTCAGGCACACCACGCTCTCGCCGTCCTCCAGGGAGAGGAACTCGGACAGCGGGGCGCCGCCGGCGAGGTTGGGGGCGCCGGCCGTCTCCGGGAGCTGCGGCAGGTCGACCACGTTGATCCGCAGCAGCCGGCCCGTCGAGGTGACCGCGCCGACCTCGCCACGCGCGGTCGCCGGGACCGCCGAGACGATCACGTCGTGCTTGGCGCGCCTGCCGTCGGTGTCCGCCGGGAAGGGCTCGCCGTTCATCGTGCGGGCCAGCAGGCCCGTGGACGACAGCAGCACGCGGCACGGGTCGTCGGCCACCTGGAGTGGCACCACGGCCGCCGGGGCACCGGAGGCCTCCAGCAGGACCGTGCGCCGCTCGGTGCCGAACTTCTTGGCCACGGCGGCCAGTTCCGCGGAGACCAGCTTGCGCAGCTCCGCGTCCGACTCCAGGATCCGGGTCAGCTCGGCGATCTCCGCGGTGAGCTTCTCCTTCTCCGCCTCCAGCTCGATGCGGTCGTACTTGGTGAGGCGGCGCAGCGGGGTGTCGAGGATGTACTGGGTCTGGATCTCCGACAGGGAGAAGCGCTCCATCAGGCGCTCCTTGGCCTGCGCGCTGTTCTCGCTGGAGCGGATCAGCCGGATGACCTCGTCGATGTCGACCAGGGCGGTGAGCAGGCCCTCGACCAGGTGCAGGCGGTCGCGGCGCTTGGTGCGGCGGAACTCGCTGCGGCGGCGCACCACGTCGAAGCGGTGGTCCAGGTAGACCTCGAGGAGCTCCTTGAGACCCAGGGTGAGCGGCTGGCCGTCCACCAGGGCCACGTTGTTGATGCCGAAGGACTCCTCCATCGGCGTCAGCTTGTAGAGCTGCTCCAGGACCGCCTCCGGCACGAACCCGTTCTTGATCTCGACGACCAGGCGCAGTCCGTGCTCGCGGTCGGTGAGGTCCTTGACGTCGGCGATGCCCTGCAGCTTCTTGGCGTTGACCAGGTCCTTGATCTTGCCGATGACCTTCTCGGGGCCGACCGCGAAGGGAAGTTCGGTGATGACCAGGCCCTTGCGGCGGGCCGTCACCGTCTCCACCGCCACCGTGGCCCGGATCTTGAAGGTGCCGCGGCCCGTCTCGTACGCGTCCCGGACGCCCTCCAGGCCGACGATCCGGCCGCCGGTCGGCAGGTCGGGGCCCGGGACGTGCTTCATCAGCGCGTCCAGGTCCGCGTTCGGGTAGCGGATCAGGTGCCGGGCGGCCGCGATCACCTCGCCGAGGTTGTGCGGCGGCATGTTGGTCGCCATGCCCACGGCGATCCCCGACGAGCCGTTCACCAGCAGGTTCGGGAAGGCGGCGGGCAGCGCCACCGGCTCCTGCTCCTGGCCGTCGTAGTTGGGCGCGAAGTCGACCGTGTCCTCGTCGATGGACTCGGTCATCAGGCTCGTCGCCTCGGCCATCCGGCACTCGGTGTACCGCATGGCGGCCGGCGGGTCGTCGTTGCCCAGCGAGCCGAAGTTGCCGTGGCCGTCGACCAGCGGGACGCGCATCGAGAACGGCTGCGCCATCCGCACCAGCGCGTCGTAGATCGACGAGTCGCCGTGCGGGTGCAGCTTGCCCATCACCTCGCCGACCACGCGCGCGCACTTCACGTAGCCGCGCTCGGGACGCAGCCCCATCTCGTTCATCTGGTAGACGATCCGGCGGTGCACCGGCTTGAGCCCGTCACGGGCGTCCGGCAGGGCGCGCGAGTAGATGACCGAGTACGCGTACTCGAGGTAGGAGCCGCGCATCTCGTCCACGACGTCGATGTCGAGGATCCTCTCCTCGAACGAGTCGTCGGGCGGCGGGGTCTTCGTGCTGCGGCGGGCCATCGCTGCCGGCTCCTTGCTCATGCGTGAACGGGATCTGACGCGGACCATTGTGGACCGCCCTACTGACAACCCGGGTCAGGACCCGGTCTCCGCGGCCCGCTCCACCGCCCGGCGGCGTTCGGGAGCGGGTCTGACGCAGGCTACGCGATCCGCTGTGGGCGTACGTCGTGCGGGAACTTCGCCGGGCCCCCGCCCGCTTGCATACAGTGGCAGGACCGGCAGAAAAACCGCGGTTCGAGACCGCTTCCGCGAGCGAAGGGACGTACATGCCCATGGGTCACACGACCACGGCCGAGACAGGCTCCGGAGGCCTGACAGCGACCGAGCACCGCTTGGCCAACGGTCTGCGCGTGGTGCTCTCCGAGGACCACCTGACCCCGGTCGCGGCGGTCTGCCTCTGGTACGACGTCGGTTCCCGGCACGAAGTCAAGGGCCGTACCGGCCTGGCTCACCTTTTCGAGCACCTGATGTTCCAGGGCTCCGCCCAGGTGAAGGGCAACGGCCACTTCGAGCTCGTCCAGGGCGCCGGCGGCTCGCTCAACGGCACCACGAGCTTCGAGCGCACCAACTACTTCGAGACCATGCCCGCCCACCAGCTGGAGCTCGCCCTCTGGCTGGAGGCCGACCGCATGGGCTCGCTGCTCGCCGCCCTGGACGACGAGTCGATGGAGAACCAGCGCGACGTCGTCAAGAACGAGCGCCGCCAGCGCTACGACAACGTCCCCTACGGCACGGCGTTCGAGAGGCTCACCGCCCTCGCCTACCCGGAGGGCCACCCCTACCACCACACGCCGATCGGCTCGATGGCGGACCTGGACGCGGCCACCCTGGAGGACGCCCGCGCGTTCTTCCGCACCTACTACGCGCCCAACAACGCCGTCCTGTCGGTCGTCGGCGACATCGACCCGCAGCAGACGCTCGCCTGGATCGAGAAGTACTTCGGTTCCATCCCGTCGCACGACGGCAAGCCCACCCCGCGCGACGGCGCGCTGCCCGAGACCATGGGCGAGCAGCTGCGCGAGGTCGTCGTCGAGGAGGTGCCCGCGCGGGCGCTGATGGCCGCGTACCGGCTCCCCGAGGACGGCACGCGCGCGGCCGACGCGGCCGACCTGGCCCTCACCGTCCTCGGCGGCGGTGAGTCCTCCCGGCTCTACAACCGCCTGGTGCGACGCGACCGCACGGCCGTCGCGGCCGGCTTCGGCCTGCTGCGGCTCGCCGGCGCGCCGTCCCTGGGCTGGCTGGACGTGAAGACCTCCGGTGACGTGGAGGTGCCGGTCATCGAGGCCGCCATCGACGAGGAGCTCGCCCGTTTCGCCGAGGAGGGCCCCACGCCGGAGGAGATGGAACGCGCCCAGGCCCAGTTGGAGCGCGAGTGGCTGGACCGGCTCGGCACCGTGGCCGGCCGCGCCGACGAACTGTGCCGGTTCGCCGTCCTGTTCGGCGACCCGCAGCTCGCCCTGACCGCCGTTCAGCGCGTCCTCCAGGTCACCCCCGAGGAGGTCCAGGAGGTCGCCAAGGCCCGGCTGCGCCCCGACAACCGCGCGGTGCTCGTCTACGAGCCCAAGTCCCCGGAGGCGGTCGAGGACGCCGACGTGCCCGAGGACCCCGAGGCCGAAGCCACGGTCGAAGCCGGCGACAACGATGAGGAGACGGCCAAGTGACCGAGCTCGCCAGCATGGACTTCCATCCCCAGCCGCAGCCGGGCGAGGCCAGGCCGTGGGCCTTCCCCGCCCCCGAACGCACCACCCTGGACAACGGCCTGACCGTGCTCCGCTGCCACCGCCCCGGCCAGCAGGTCGTCGCCGTGGAGGTGCTCCTGGACGCGCCCCTGGACGCCGAACCGGCCGGCCTGGACGGGGTCGCCACGATCATGGCGCGGGCCTTCTCCGAGGGCACCGACCGGCACTCCGCCGAGGACTACGCCGCCGAGCTGGAGCGGGCCGGGGCGACCCTCGACGCGCACGCCGACCACCCCGGCGTCCGCATCAGCCTGGAGGTCCCGGCCTCCCGCCTGGCCAAGGGCCTCGGGCTGCTCTCCGACGCCCTCAGGGCGCCCGCCTTCGCCGACAGCGAGGTCGAGCGGCTGGTGCGCAACCGTCTCGACGAGATCCCGCACGAACTGGCCAACCCCAGCCGCCGGGCCGCCAAGCAGCTCTACAAGGAGCTGTTCCCGGCCACCGCGCGGATGTCCCGCCCGCGCCAGGGCACCGAGGACACCGTCGAGAAGATCGACGCCGCCGCCGTACGGGCGTTCTACGACCGTCACGTGCGCCCCGCCACCGCCACCGCGGTCGTCGTCGGCGACCTGACCGGCATCGACCTGGACGCGCTGCTCGGCGACACCCTGGGCGCCTGGACCGGCTCCACCGCGGAGCCCCGGCCGGTGCCGCCGGTGACCGCCGACGACACCGGGCGGGTCGTCATCGTGGACCGCCCCGGCGCCGTCCAGACGCAGCTGCTCATCGGCCGCGTCGGCCCCGACCGGCACGACCGCGTCTGGCCCGCCCAGGTGCTCGGCACCTACTGCCTGGGCGGCACCCTCACCTCCCGCCTGGACCGCGTGCTGCGCGAGGAGAAGGGCTACACGTACGGCGTCCGCTCCTTCGGGCAGGTGCTGCGCTCCGCCCCCGACGGCACCGGTGCCGCCCTGCTGGCCATCAGCGGCTCCGTGGACACCCCGAACACCGGCCCCGCCCTCGACGACCTGTGGACGGTGCTGCGCACCCTCGCCGCCGAGGGCCTCACCGACGCCGAGCGGGACGTCGCCGTGCAGAACCTCGTCGGTGTGGCGCCGCTCAAGTACGAGACGGCGGCGGCCGTCGCCGGCACCCTCGCCGACCAGGTCGAGCAGCACCTGCCCGACGACTTCCAGGCCACGCTCTACCGGCAACTGGCCGCCACCGGCACCGTGGAGGCCACCGCGGCGGTCGTGAACGCCTTCCCGGTGGACCGCCTGGTGACCGTCCTCGTCGGCGACGCGGCGCAGATCAGGGAGCCCGTCGAGGCCCTCGGCATCGGCGAAGTGACCGTCGTCGCGGCGGAGTAGCTCCACGCGCGCGTGCGGAGCCCTGGCGGCCGTCGGCCACCAGGGCTCTCGTATGTCCGAATTGGGGCGGAGGTTGCCTGTCTGCCCTGTGGGATGCGCTACAAAAACCGCGATCGGTTTGAGTCTTGAAAGAACGCCGCCGTAGGTTCCTTCGGGCTGTCCGTCAGGCACCGAGCCGCACCCGCGGCACCGGACAGCCATCGCCGAGTCCCCGTACGGCGCGAGCCAGGGGAGCCGGGGACCCACGCAGTCCCTGGGGTGAATCGGGCGCCCGCGCGTGTCGCGAGGGGGTCCGTAGGAGACCTTCCTGCTCCGAACCCGTCAGCTAACCCGGTAGGCGAGAGGGAAGGAAAGGACCAGCCTCTACATGGCGTTCATGTGCGCCTCCGGGAAGCACCGTCGTCCCGGCCGCGTGAAGCGCACCACCGCGCAGGCCGCCGGCATCGCGGCCCTCACCACCACCGGCATCATCGGCACCGTCTCCGCCGCCCCGGCGCTCGCGGCCGAGAACTCCGTAGAGCAGACCGGTCTCACCCCGGTCATCACGGTCAGCGACTCGGTCGCCGAGCACGTCGACGCCCAGGCCGTCGCGCAGCAGGCCGAAGCGGAGCGCAAGGCGGCCGAGCAGGCCGCGCGCGAGCGGGCCGCGGCGCGCGCGGAGAAGGAGCGCGAGGCCAAGGCACGGGCCGCGCGGGAGGCCGAGCGCAAGCGCCTCAACGCCTTCGTCGCGCCCATCAGCGACTCGTACGTCTCCACCGGCTACAAGACCGGCGGCTCCCTGTGGTCCTCCGGCTCCCACACCGGCATCGACTTCCACGCCGCAGCCGGCACGGTCGTGCACGCGGTCGGCACCGGCACGGTCGTCTCCACCGGCTGGGGCGGGGCGTACGGCAACCAGATCGTCATCAAGATGGCCGACGGCATGTACACCCAGTACGGCCACCTGTCGTCCATCGGCGTCTCGGTGGGGCAGCAGGTGACCCCGGGCCAGCAGATCGGCCTGTCCGGGTCCACCGGCAACACCACCGGCCCCCACCTCCACTTCGAGGCCCGCACGACCGCGGAGTACGGCTCCGACGTCGACCCGGTCGCCTACCTCCGCAAACACGGCGTGAACGTCTGACGTCCGCCTTTTTCGGCGACATCCTGCGAAGCCCCGGCGGCCGGCCGGGGCTTTCGTCGTTTTCGCGCCCCCGCTGTCCAAAAAATACTCATGGATTCCGGCCCCCCGTCGGAAATTCCCGCGCATTGCAATAGAGTCACGGAACCGGCGTCACTCGGCGGCGTTTCACGGGGATTAAGGCGGAGGTCGGACATGCGTATTCCGGCGCACTCGGTATGCACGGCGATCCGGGACGACATCGTCGCGGGTGTCCACGAGCGCGGCAGCCGGCTCACCGAGGAACTCCTGGCCCGCCGCTACGGCGTCTCGCGCGTCCCGGTCCGCGAGGCGCTGCGCACGCTGGAGGCCGAGGGCTTCGTCGTGACCCGTCGGCACGCCGGCGCGTGTGTGGCCGAACCGACCGAGCAGGAGGCCGCCGACCTGCTGGAGATGCGCCTGCTCCTGGAGCCGCTCGGCGCTCTGCGGGCCGCCCAGCGCCGCACCGAGGCCCACCTGAAGGTGCTGCGCGGGCTGGTCAGGCTGGGTCAGGAGCGGGCCAGGACGGGCCACAGCGACGACCTGCGCTCGCTGGGCGGCTGGTTCCACGAGACGCTCGCCCAGGCCTCCGCCAGCCACGCCCTGACGTCGACGCTCACCCAGTTGCGGCACAAGATCGCCTGGATGTACACGGTGGAGGCGCCCGTCAGCCCGGTGGAGTCCTGGGCCGAGCACGGCGCGATCGTGGACGCGGTGGCGCGCGGGGACGGGGAGCGCGCCCGGGCGGTGACGGCGCTGCACACCGAGCGCTCCATGGTCTTCCACCGGCTCCGGTTTTCCGGCGCCACCGAACGGGCGAACGGTGTGAGGACTTCGCAACATCCCGTAAACATGTCGGGCGTGCGGCATTAACACGGGCGCCGTATACAAAGAGGTGCTATTCGCGGGGGCGGTTTTTCCGTTGCCCGTTTCCCGGCATGCCCATATCCAGATGTGCCCCTGTCAGGCGTGCGCTTTTTCACGTGTGTTTACGCGGGCCGCTGCCGAGTGCGACCGCATTGCCGCGCGCACTTATCGAAGCGTGCCGCTGATTGCGGCCGTGCGCCTTTCGTGCGCGAAAAGAGCGGGGCCGTGCCGGCCCCCGGAGGGGTCGGCGCGGCCCCGGTCGTGCGGGCGCTGCGGTGCTCAGACGGTCTCGGGGAGTTCCTCGAGGCCCTCGGCGACCAGCTTGGCCAGGCGGTCGAGGGCGGCGTCCGCACCCTCGGCGTCGGAGGCGAGGACGATCTCCTCGCCGCCCTGGGCGCCCAGCCCCAGGACCGCCAGCATGGAGGCCGCGTTGACGGGGTTGCCCCCGGCCTTGGCGATCGTGACCGGGACGCCTGCGGCCGTGGCGGCTCGGACGAAGATGGAAGCGGGGCGGGCGTGGAGGCCCTCGGCCCAGCCGACGTTGACGCGGCGCTCAGCCATGTGATGCTGCCCTTCGGTGTTCAGGGTTGTCTAGACCAGTTTTCCATATCGTGAAGCATCCCCGGAGCGGACGTAAGTCCCTCCGGGTGTGTCGCCGGACCGCGGCCTCGGTCCGGCTTCCGTCCTCCACAGACTGCCTCGCGCCGTTGTCGGACGCGAGCCGTACTCTGGGGCCCATGCAGACCCCGGCGGACCGGCAGGACCGGCACGAGTACCCCGCCCACTGGGAGGCGGACGTGGTGCTGCGCGACGGTGGCACCGCGCGCATCCGGCCCATCACCGTCGATGACGCCGACCGCCTGGTCAGCTTCTACGAGCAGGTCTCGGACGAGTCGAAGTACTACCGCTTCTTCGCGCCCTACCCCAGACTCTCCGCCAAGGACGTCCACCGCTTCACTCACCACGACTTTGTGGACAGGGTGGGACTCGCGGCCACCATCGGCGGCGAGTTCATCGCAACCGTACGCTACGACCGCATCGGCGCCGACGGCACGCCCGCCTCCGCCCCCGCCGACGAGGCCGAGGTCGCCTTCCTCGTCCAGGACGCCCACCAGGGCCGCGGAGTCGCCTCCGCCCTCCTGGAACACATCGCCGCCGTCGCGCGCGAGCGCGGGATCCGCCGGTTCGCCGCCGAGGTGCTGCCCGCCAACAGCAGGATGATCAAGGTGTTCACGGACGCCGGCTACACCCAGAAGCGCAGCTTCGAGGACGGCGTCGTCCGCCTGGAGTTCGGTCTGGAGCCCACGGACCGCTCGGTCGCCGTCCAGCAGGCCCGCGAGCAGCGTGCCGAGGCCCGCTCGGTACGAAGGCTGCTGGCGCCCGGCTCCGTGGCCGTGATCGGCGTCGGCCGCGCGCCCGGCGGGGTGGGCCGCAGCGTTCTCGGCAACCTCAGGGACGCCGGTTTCACCGGTCGTCTGCACGCCGTGAACCGGGCCTTTCCCGAGGACCTCAAGGAGGTCGACGGGGTGCCCGCGCACCGCTCCGTAGGGGACATCGGGGAACCGGTGGACCTGGCGGTGGTCGCCGTACCCGCCGACCACGTCCCCGACGTCGTCACCGCGTGCGGCGAGCACGGCGTCCAGGGTCTCGTGGTCCTCGCCGCCGGCTATGCGGAGAGCGGGCCCGACGGCCGTGAACGCCAGCGCGAACTGGTCCGCCGAGCGCGCACGTACGGCATGAGGATCATCGGGCCGAACGCCTTCGGGGTCATGAACACGGCGGACGACGTCCGGCTGAACGCGTCCCTCGCACCCGAGATGCCGCGCCCCGGCCGCATCGGGCTGTTCGCCCAGTCCGGCGCCATCGGCATCGCCCTGCTGTCCCGGCTGCACCGGCGGGGCGGGGGTGTCACCGGGACCACGGGCGTGTCCACCTTCGTCTCGGCGGGCAACCGCGCGGACGTCTCCGGCAACGACGTGCTCCAGTACTGGTACGACGACCCCGAGACCGACGTCGTCCTCATGTACCTGGAGTCGATCGGCAACCCCCGCAAGTTCACCCGGCTCGCACGGCGCACGGCGGCCGTCAAGCCGCTGGTCGTGGTGCAGAGCGCGGGATCGGCGCCGCAGGGGCACGCGGTACGGGCGACGCGGCTGCCGTACGCCACGGTCTCCGCGCTGCTGCGGCAGGCCGGGGTGATCCGCGTCGACACGATCACCGAACTGGTCGACGCGGGTCTGCTGCTCGCACGGCAGCCGTTGCCGTCCGGACCGAGGGTGGCCATCCTCGGGAACTCCGAGTCGCTGGGGCTGCTGACGTACGACCGGTGTCTCGCGGAGGGGCTGCGCCCGGCCAGGCCGCTGGACCTGACCACTGGGGCGACCGCGGCCGACTTCCACCGGGCGCTGGCCCGGGCGCTGGCGGACGAGTCCTGCGACGCGGTGGTCGTGACGGCGATACCGGCGATCGGGGAGGGACCGGTGGGGGACGCCGAGCTGGCCCAGGCGCTGCGGTCGGCGGCCGAGTCGGTGCCCGGGAAGCCCGTGCTGGTGGTGCACGTGGAACTCGGGGGGCTGGCGCAGGCCCTGTCGGCCGCGGGCCGTACCGCACCGCAGGCGGGAGCGACGGCACCGGGCGCCGGTGCCCACCCGGTCCCCCCTGCGGAAGTGGCTCCCACCGCGGTGCGCCACTCGTACTCCCGGCTCATCCCCGCCTACCCCGCGGCCGAGCGCGCCGTGCGGGCGCTCGCCGAGGCCGTGAAGTACGCGCAGTGGCGGCGGGAGGCCGCCGAGCCCGGGCGGGTGCCCGAGTACGACGACATCGACGAGAAGGGGGCCGCCGAGCTGGTCGGCGCGCTGTCGGCGGGCGGCCAGGGCCTCACCCTCGGCGTCGAGCAGACCTGCGCGCTGCTCGGCAGGTACGGGATCACCGTGCACCGGGCGCTGCCCGCGCCCAGCCCGGACGCCGCCGTCCGGGCCGCCCGCGACCTCGGCTACCCCGTCGCCCTCAAGGCCACCGCTCCCCATCTGCGGCACCGCGCGGACCTGGGCGGCGTCCGCCTCGACCTCGCGGACGAAGAGCAACTGCGCCGGGCCTACGCCGAGTTGGCACAGCTGTTCGGGCCGCCGGAGGAGCTGCGGCCGGTGGTGCAGCGGATGGCGCCCCGGGGCGTCGACACCGTCGTACGGGCCGTGATCGACCCGGCGGCCGGAGCCGTGCTGTCGTTCGGGCTCGCCGGGGCCGCCTCGCAGCTGCTCGACGACATGGCGCACCGGCTGGTTCCGGTCACCGACCGGGACGCGGCCTCGCTGGTGCGGTCGATCCGGACCGCACCCCTGCTGTTCGGCTGGCGCGGCTCGGCCCCCGTCGACACGCCCGCCCTGGAGGAGCTGCTGCTCAGGGTCTCCCGGCTGGTCGACGACCACCCGCAGGTGGTGGCGGTCACCCTGGAACCGGTCGTGGTCGCCCGGCGGGGCGTGAGCGTCCTCGGTGCCACGGTCCGCCTCGCACCCCCGCCGGCCCGCGACGACCTCGGTCCCCGCACCCTGCCCGCGTACTGAGGGCGGCGAACCTCCGCACCCGGTGGCGGCGTTCGAGGAGGTGCCCGTGACTGGCCCGGGGCCCCTTGCCCACGGATTAGGATGGACGCCATGGCCAAGACCAGTACGACGACCCAGGGGCTGCGCGTCGCGATCGAGCGCAGCGGCTACTACCCGGCCCTCGTGGCCGAGGCGGTGGAGGCTGCCGTGGGTGGTGAGCCGATCCGGTCGTACCTGGTCCACCAGGAGACGACGTTCGACCAGAACGAGGTGCGGCGGCACGTGACCGTGCTCGTCCTCACCGGCAACCGCTTCATCGTCAGCCACACCGACGAGCAGGCCGCCGACAGCACCTCCCCGACGCCGTACGCCACCACCTCGACCGAGTCCGTCAAGCTCGGCCGGATCTCGTCGGTCGTGGTCAGCCGGGTGGTCGCCAACCCGGAGCAGTACACGCCGGGAACCCTGCCCCGGGAGATCGTGCTGACCATCGGCTGGGGCGCCGTCTCCCGGATCGACCTGGAGCCCGCCGCCTGCGGCGACCCCAACTGCGACGCCGACCACGGCTACACCGGCAGCTCCACGGCGGACGACCTCAGCCTGCGCGTGAGCGAGGCCGGGGACGGCCCGGAGACGGTGCGCCAGGCGCTCGCCTTCGCACAGGCGATCTCCGAGGCGACCGCGGACGTCACACGCTGATGGCGTACGCCGCCTGGGACCATCCGGAACCCCTCGCTCTCGGCTCCGCGCCGCTGCCCGAGTACGGCAGCGGCTCCCTCGCCGACCTCCTGCCCACCCTGGCCGCCGGGATGGCCGTACCCGGCATGACCGCGTCGATCGCGGAACTCACCCCGGCGGACCGCAACTGCGTCTTCCTGATCGACGGGCTGGGCTGGGAGCAGATCAAGGCCCACCCCGCCGACGCGCCCTACCTGACCTCGCTGCTCGGCGGCTCGCGCGGCGGCACGGGACGGCCGATCACGGCAGGCTACCCGGCGACCACCGCGACCTCCCTCGCCTCCGTCGGCACCGGTCTGCCGCCCGGCGCGCACGGTCTGCCCGGCTACACGGTCCGCAACCCGGCGACCCGTGAACTGATGAACCAGCTCCGCTGGCAGCCCTGGACCGATCCGGCCGCCTGGCAGCCGTACCCCACCGTCTTCCAGCTCGCCCAGGACGCCGGGGTGCACTGCGCCCAGGTGTCCTCGCCGACCTTCGAGCGCACCCCGCTCACCAAGGTCGCGCTCAGCGGCGGAACGTTCCACGGGCGGCTGACCGGCGAGGAGCGGATGGACCTCGCGGCGGAGCAGCTCGGCGCCGCCGACCGCTCCCTCGTGTACACGTACTACGCCGAACTGGACGGCGCGGGCCACCGCTATGGCGTCGACTCCGACACCTGGCGGGGTCAGCTGATGCACGTCGACCGGCTGGTGCAGCGGCTCGCCGAGCAACTGCCCCCGCGCAGCGCGCTCTACGTGACCGCCGACCACGGCATGGTCGACATCCCGTTCGACGAACAGCACCGCATCGACTTCGACGAGGACTGGGAGCTGCGGGCCGGGGTCGCGCTGCTCGGCGGCGAGGGCCGGGCCCGGCACGTGTACGCGGTGCCGGGCGCCGAGAACGACGTGCTGACCTGCTGGCGCGAGGTGCTCGGCGAGCAGTTCTGGGTGGCCTCGCGAGACGAGGCGATCGCCGCCGGCTGGTTCGGCCCGCCGGACAGCTTCGACGAGCGGGTGTACGAGCGGATCGGCGACGTCGTCGCGGCCGCGCACGACGACGTCCTGATCATCGCCTCCGAAAGGGAGCCCAAGGAGTCGGCGATGGTCGGCAACCACGGTTCGATGACCCCCGCCGAGCAGCTCGTGCCGCTGCTCGAAGTACGCTCCTGACGCCCCCTGACCGAAACTCGCCGAAAGGTGCTCAACTCCCCATGCCCGAGCTGGTGTTCTTCTCCGGAACGATGGACTGCGGGAAGTCGACGCTGGCTCTGCAGATCGAGCACAACCGATCGGCGCGCGGCCTCGTCGGCATGATCTTCAGCCGTGACGACCGCGCGGGCCACGGCAAGCTCTCCTCCCGCCTCGGGCTGGTCACCGACGCCGTGGAGGTCGAGGACGAGCAGGACCTGTACGCCTACCTGGTCGACCATCTCTCCCAGGGCGGCCGGGCCGACTACGTCATCGCCGACGAGGCGCAGTTCCTGGGACCGGAGCAGATCGACCAGCTCGCGCGCGTGGTCGACGATCTCGGTCTCGACGTCTACGCGTTCGGCATCACCACCGACTTCCGTTCCAAGCTGTTCCCCGGCTCCCAGCGGCTGGTGGAGCTGGCCGACCGCGTCGAGGTCCTCCAGGTCGAGGCACTGTGCTGGTGCGGCGCCCGCGCCACCCACAACGCCCGCACGGTCGGCGGCGAGATGGTCGTCGAGGGCGCCCAGGTGGTCGTGGGAGACGTCAACGAGGCCGCCGGCAAGGTGGGTTACGAGGTGCTCTGCCGACGCCACCACCGGCGCCGGATGACCGCCGCGTCGGCCCGCGCGGCGGCCCTGTCCCCGGACGTGCTCCCGGTCACCACGTAGGACGCCGGCACCGGCCCGTCACCGCGGGCCCTCGACCAGCGAGAAGACCGCGCCCTCCGGATCGGCCACCGTGGCGACCCGGCCGTGCGCGCTGTCCCGGGCCGGCCTCAGGACCTGCCCGCCCAGCTCGGCGACCGCACGCAGGGTCGTGTCCACGTCGGCCACCTGGAAGTACGTCAGCCAGTGCGGTCCCCGGTCCCGGGGCAGCGAGAGGCCGACGCCGTGGATGCCGGCCACCGGGCGGCCCCCCACGTGCAGCGTCACGTAGTCGAAGTCGGCGGACACCACCGGCTCCTCCTCGTAGCCGAACACCGTCTCGTAGAACTTGGCGACGCTCGACGTCTCGAAGGTGAGCAGCTCGTCCCAGACCGGTGTGCCCGGAACCCCGGTCAGGGAGGTGAGGAGGTGGGCCGACGCCTGCCAGATGCCGAACACCGCGCCCGACGGGTCACTGGCGATGGCCATCCGCCCGGCCTCGGCCGCGTCGAGCGGCCCGACCCCCACCGTGCCCCCGCACAGCCGGGCCGTCTCCGCCGTCAGATCCACGTCGTGCGAGGCGAAGTACGGCGTCCAGGCGATCGGCAGCCGCAGGTCCGGCGGCAGCTGACCGATGCCCGCGACCTCCCGCCCGTCGAGCAGGGCCCGGACGTAGGGGCCGAGCTGCTGCGGGCCGGGCTCGAACTCCCAGCCGAACAGCGCTCCGTAGAACTCCTCGGTCGTGGTCAAGCCGTGCACCATCAGACTCACCCAGCAGGGGGTGCCGGGCGCGCGCCGAGCGTGCGTGCCGTTCTGGCCGGCCGATCCCCGTACCTCGGTCATCGTCACTCTCTCCTCGGCCCCTCGCGGTGGCCGTGTCGCTTCCGTTCCGCGGACCGGTTGCTCTCCGGTCGCGGACACGCCCCGTACCGATGCCCGCACCGTCCGTGGCGGCCTGTGGCCACGGCTGTGGGGCGGCCTCGCCGCGGGGATGCCTCGTCTGCCGCTTCCGCCCGTCCCGGACGATCGCCGGGGGGCGTCCATCTGCCGTACAGCATGTGCCCGATCCCGTACGCCAGGCGACCGGGCCTGCCCGGCCGAGCAGAGTAGTCGTACCTGGACGCCTCGGCCACCCCTGGCGTAAGGATGGGGCCATGGAAGCCATCATCACCGCAACCGAACTCGCCGACGCTCTGACCGGGCCGAACCCGCCCGTCCTGCTGGACGTCCGCTGGCAGCTGACCTCGCCCGGCGCACCGCCGTTCGACGGCCGGGCCGCGTACGCGGAAGGCCACCTGCCGGGCGCGGTCTTCGTGGACCTGGACGGGGAACTCGCCTCCGCGCCCGGCGAGAACGGCCGGCACCCGCTGCCCGACCTGGCCGTCTTCGGTGCGGCGATGCGCCGCGCGGGCGTCTCGGCGGGCCGCCCGGTCGTCGTCTACGACGGGGGGCTGGGCTGGTCGGCCGCGCGCGCCTGGTGGCTGCTGCGCTGGACGGGTCACCCGGACGTGCGGGTCCTCGACGGCGGGTTGCCGTCCTGGGAGGGTGTTCTTTCGACCGACGTGGCCACGCCGGTCCAGGGTGACTTCGAACCGGCGCCCGACCCGGCCGGGTTGCTCGACGCCGACGGGGCGGCGGCGCTGGCTCGCTCGGGTGTGCTGCTCGACGCCCGCGCGGGGGAGCGGTACCGGGGTGAGGTGGAGCCGATCGACCGGGTCGGCGGGCACATCCCGGGCGCCGTGTCGGCGCCGACCGTCGAGAACGTCGGCCCGGACGGCCGGTTCCTGCCCGCCGCCGAACTCCAGGGCCGGTTCAAGGGCTTGGGCGCCGTGCAGGGGGCCGCGGTCGGTGTGTACTGCGGTTCGGGCGTCTCCGCCGCCCACGAGGTGCTCGCGCTGGCCGTCGCGGGCATCCCGGCGGCGCTGTACGTCGGTTCGTGGTCGGAGTGGACCGCCGACCCGTCCCGTCCGGTCGCGGTCGGCCCCGACCCGCAGTAGGGCGACGTGAACGTGGGGGGCACGCGCGCGTGCCCCCCACGTTCATACGGTCGTAAGACCTGTTCTCGTCCTCGCGCCTATTCCTGCTTCTTGCGGCGCGTGCCGAAGACGATCTCGTCCCAGCTCGGCACGGCGGCCCGGCGGCCCGGGCGGACGCCGTCGGCCTCGGCCTGGCGGTCGGTGGCACCGATCAGCCGGTCGCGGTGGCTGCCGACCGAGCGGGGCATGAGGACGTCGGCGTAGGCGGAGCCGGCCGAGGCCGCGGGGGCCGGCGGTTCCTCGGTCACCGGTTCCTCGACGGGCTCCTCCAGCGGCTCCACCGGGCGCTCCGGGACCACCAGGTCGCCCCGGAAGCTCGGCACCGCCTCCAGCAGGCTGGTCAGCGAGTCGCGTTCGCCGGCCGTCTCCTCGACCGGCTCGGCCGCCGCGGGCAGGCTCGGCCGCTCGCGATCACCGGGACGGTCCAGCGGCCGGTCGCGCGGCAGCCGTGCGATCCGGGGCACGAACGGAAAGCTGGGCTCCGGCACGGCGAGGTCGTCGGACTCGCCGATCAGCGAGCGGGCCTCGTCGTCGACCGCCTGCACGAGCCGCCGGGGCGGGTCGTACGTCCAGCTCGCCGAGTGCGGTTCGCCGGCGACCCGGTAGACGAGGAGTACCTCCCAGGTGCCGTCGTCGCGGCGCCAGGAGTCCCACTGCACGGTGTCCTTGTCGGCACCGCGCAGCACCAGCCGTTCCTGCACGGCCTCGCCGAGCAGCGGGCCGGAGTTCTCACCGGGCCGGCGGACGGGCGTCTTGCGGGCCCGCTCGGCCATGAAGGCGCGCTCGGCCAGTACCGGACCCTCGAAGCGCCGCACCCGGTCGACGGGGATCCCGGCGAGCTGCGCGACCTCTTCCGCCGTCGCGCCCGCACGTATCCGCGCCTGGATGTCTCGGGGCCGCAGATGGCTCTCGACCTCGATCTCGATCTGCCCGAGCCGGGGCCGGTCGCCGCGTACGGCGGCACGGAGCCGTTCGTCGATCGGAAGGGTGTACTCCGTAGAGTCGGCAGCCTTGAGCACCAGCCGTGTGCCGTCATTGGAGACGGCCACGACACGCAGTTCGGGCATGGGGACCTCCCGGGTGGTGCCTGCCGACGTCACGTGCGTCGCTGCTTCCGCTAGTCGAGTGTGGCCTGCCCGGGTGCAGCCTGCCACAACCTTGCCGAGTTGCCCGGCGTGTCGGGCGCGGGCCCTGGAACGCCGTTATGGCACGGTTACCTATTCGCAACGCTAAGTGACCAACTCCGTCACCCTGTGCAACGAGCCCCCCTCCCGGTGGTCCTGCAAGGCCCCGGACACCCTGGCGGGAGACCGGACCCAGGGCTCGCAACAGTACTCCATTCGGGCCACGTGCGTGGATTGGCGCGCCGCCGAACTTCTTGCAACAACCGCTCTCTCACCCTCGGTTGCCCGGTTCCGGGGATCTTGAACGTGGCGTACTTCACCCAATCCACAGAAACGGAACCAATGGTTTCGTCCGTACGTCCTTTTCTTGTGCAGTCGGTCGAACAAGCAGGGGAAGGGCAGGCAAGGTTCAGGAATGCGTGAAAGGCCCGGTTCCGGTGTGGAGACCAGTGCGGGGGAGGAGGTGACGGGACGTCCGAAGCGGATCGAACTCAGCGTGCCCCAGGTCGCGGGCAGTGCGGTGGCCGCCGTGGTGGCCGCCGAACTCGCGTCCTCCTTCGGGGTGTACGGCACGATCCTCGGTGCCGGAGTCGTGAGCGTGATCGCCACCTGCGGCGGCACCTTGTTCCAGCACTTCTTCCAGCGCACCGGGCAGCAGTTCCGCGACGCGACCGGGCCCGCCAGGCAACGGGACCCGGAGCCCGCGGCGCCCGGCGCGTTCACCGAGGGCACCGTCTACCGCGCCCGGGTGCGGACCTGGCGCCGTCCGCTGGTCGCGGCCGCGCTGGTGTTCGCCGTGACCTTGGCCGCCGTCACCACCTGGGAACTGGTCTCCGGCGGCAGCTTCAGCGGCGGCCCCGGTACGACGGTCAGCGGCGCCGTCACCGGCGGGACCAGGCCGTCCGGGGCGTCGGGATCCTCGCGGACCCCGGCCTCGTCCGCCCCGAAGTCCGGGCGGGCGAGCACCGCTTCGCCGGGTCCCTCGCCCTCGTCCCCGGCGCCGGGCGGGTCTTCGAAGAGCCCGGACGGGACGCCCGCCGGCGCCGGGACCACGACCCCGGCGCCGAGCACGAGCGGGGATCCGGGCACGGCAGGGGAGCCGAGCGCGACGGGCACGCCCACCGGTTCCCCGGCTACTGCCCCAGCACCCTCCGCAGATAGTCGTTCTGGAACAGCCGGTCCGGATCGAGCCGGTCCCGCAGCGCCGTGAACTCGCCGAAGCGGGGATAGACCTCCGCGAAGTAGTCCGCGTCGCGGGTGTGCACCTTGCCCCAGTGCGGACGCCCCTCGTGCGCGGTGAAGATCCGCTCGGCGGCCGTGAAGTACGCCTGGTAGGGGGTGCCCCGGAACATGTGTACGGCGATGTAGGCGCTGTCGCGGGCGGAGGCGGTGGACAGCGCGATGTCGTCGGCGGGGGCGGTGCGGACCTCGACCGGGAAGTTGACCCTGAGACCGGAACGGTCGACGGCCGCCTTCAGTTCCCGCAGCGTGTCCACCAGCGCCTCACGCGGAACGGCGTACTCCATCTCCACGAAGCGCACCCGGCGCGGGGATGTGAAGACCTTGTAGGGAATGTCCGTGTAGGTCCGCGCGGACAGTGCCCTGCTGGAGATCCGGGCGATGGCGGGCACCACGGCGGGGGCCGCGCGGCCGACCAACTGGGCGGCGTGGAAGACGCCGTTGGAGAGGAACTCGTCCTCGAACCAGCCGGCGAGCTGCCCCACCGGCTGCGGCGGGCCCGCGCTGCGGTTGTTGCGCTTGGTGTTGGTGTTGCCGGTGTGCGGGAACCAGTAGAACTCGAAGTGCTCGTTCTCGGTGCGGAGCTGGTCGAACTCGGCGAGGACCCGGTCCAGGGGCATCGGCTCCTCGCGCGCGGTGAGCAGGAAGACCGGCTCCACGGCGAAGGTGATCGCGGTGACGATGCCGAGGGCGCCCAGGCCGACCCGGGCGGCCGCGAAGACCTCCGGATTCTCCTTCTCGGAGCAGGTGAGCACGGAGCCGTCGGCGGTCACCAGTTCGAGTTCCCTGATCTGGGCGGCGAGCGAGGCGGACTCCCGGCCGGTGCCGTGGGTGCCGGTGCTGGTGGCCCCGGAGACCGTCTGCTCCATGATGTCGCCCATGTTGGTCAGCGACAGTCCCTCACGGGCCAGGGCCACATTGAGCCTCTTGAGCGGGGTGCCGGCCTCGACCGTGACGGTCATCGCCTTGCGGTCGACGGCGCGGATGCCCGTCAACAGTTGAGGGCGGATCGAGACACCGTCGGTCGCGGCGATCGCGGTGAAGGAGTGGCCGCTGCCCACCGCCTTCACCTTCAGGCCGTCCTGTGCCGCCTGCCGCACGGCCGCGGCCAGCTCGTCGACGGAGGCGGGCGTGACCTCCCGCGCGGGGCGAACGGTGACGTTCCCGCCCCAGTTACGCCACGTGCCGCTCCTGCCGCTCGCTGTACTGCTCAACGGTGCCTCCCCGACGCGTGACCGGCCTGTTGAGCCGGCGGTACCCGAGGAAACCGACCGCGACCGCGACGGCCCCGGACACGGCCGGGACCCCGTACCCGGCACGGGCGCCGGCCGCGTCGATCACCCAGCCGGCGACCGAGGAGCCGAGCGCCACCCCGACCGCGAGGCCGGTGCTCACCCAGGTCATGCCCTCGGTGAGCTTCGCGCGAGGTACGTGCTCTTCGATGAGGGACATCGTCGTGATCATCGTCGGTGCGATGGACAGGCCCGAAACGAACAGCGCCACGGCCAGAAGCGGCAAGTTTCCGACCAGTAGGAGGGGGATCATACTCACGGCCATCGCACATATGCCCAGCAGCCACCTGCGTTCCGGCCTGCCCGTGAACCGCATCAGGCCGAAGACCACCCCGGCCGCGCAGGAACCGGCCGCGTACAGGGCCAGGACCACGCTGGAAGCGCCCTTGTGGCCGCGTTCGTCGGCGAAGGCGACGGTCACCACGTCCACCGCCCCGAAGATCGCCCCGGTGGCCACGAAGGTCGCCACCAGCACCTGGAGGCCGGACGCGCGCAGCGCCGAACCGCCGCCGTGGTGCTCACGCGGGTGCGGCTGCGGTTCGGTGGCCCGCTGGGCGGTCAGCCAGAAGACGCCGGCCGCCAGGAAGCAGGCGGCCAGCAGCGGTCCCGCCTCCGGGAACCAGGCCGTGGACAGACCGATGGAGATGATCGGCCCGAAGATGAAGCAGACCTCGTCGACCACGGACTCGAACGAGTAGGCGGTGTGCAGCTGCGGGGTGCCCCGGTACAGGACCGCCCAGCGGGACCGGATCATCGCGCCCAGGCTCGGCACCGCGCCGATCCCGGCGGCGCAGACGAACAGCGTCCAGTCCGGCCACCCGTAGTGCGCGGCGAACAGCAGCCCGGCCGCCGCCGCGAGCGCGAGCAGCGTCGCGGGGCGCAGCACCCGGCGCTGGCCGTACTGGTCGACCAGCCGGGACACCTGCGGGCCGATCGCGGCGGCGGACAGCGCGATGGTCGCGGAGAGCGCGCCCGCCAGGCCGTACCGCCCGCTGAGCTGGGAGACCATCGTGACCACGCCGATCCCCATCATGGACAACGGCATCCGGCCGACGAAGCCCGCGGCGGAGAAGCCCTTCGTGCCGGGTGCGGCGAACAGGGCGCGATAAGGGCTGGGCACGGGGACTCCGACGGCTGGGTAAGGCGTGACTGCGGCTGATACAGCTTACGAGGGGGAGTGTCCCGACGCACCCGGTCGGCGTCCGGGATAAAGCTCCCGAATCCGACTCTTCACCCTCCTGTTTCCGGGCCGTCAGTGCCGGGTGGCAGGATCGGCTCATGTCAGACGCGCTCGATGCCACCCCCTACGACGCCCTGCTCCTGCTCTCCTTCGGCGGCCCGGAAGGCCCGGACGACGTGGTCCCGTTCCTGGAGAACGTGACACGCGGGCGCGGTATCCCGAAGGAACGCCTCAAGGAGGTCGGGCAGCACTACTTCCTGTTCGGCGGAGTCAGCCCCATCAACGACCAGAACCGCGCCCTGCTGGACGCCCTGCGCAAGGACTTCGCCGAGCACGGCCTGGACCTGCCGATCTACTGGGGCAACCGCAACTGGGCGCCGTACCTCACGGACACCCTGCGCGAGATGGTCGCCGACGGCCGCCGGCGCATCCTGGTGCTCGCCACCAGCGCCTACGCCTCCTACTCGGGATGCCGCCAGTACCGCGAGAACCTCGCCGACTCGCTGGCCGCGCTGGAGGCCGAGGGCCTGGACCTGCCGCGGGTCGACAAGCTGCGGCACTACTTCAACCACCCCGGCTTCCTCGCCCCGATGATCGACGGGGTGCTCGCCTCGCTCGCCGACCTGCCCGAGGACGTCCGTGCGGGCGCCCACATCGCGTTCACCACCCACTCCATCCCGACCGCGTCCGCGGACACCTCCGGCCCCGTCGAGGCGCACGGCGAGGGCGGCGCGTACGTCGAGGAGCACCTGGACGTGGCCGAGGTGATCGCCGACGCCGTCCGCGAGCGCACCGGCGTCGACCACCCCTGGCGGCTCGTCTACCAGTCCCGCTCGGGCGCCCCGACCATCCCGTGGCTGGAGCCCGACATCTGCGACCACCTGGAGGAACTGCACGGCGCCGGCGTCCCCGCCGTCGTCATGGCCCCCATCGGCTTCGTCTCCGACCACATGGAGGTCCTCTACGACCTCGACACGGAGGCCACGGCCAAGGCCGCGGAGCTGGGCCTGCCGGTACGGCGCTCCGCGACCGTCGGCGACGACCCGCGGTTCGCCGCCGCGATCCGTGACCTCGTGGTGGAGCGCGCGGCCAGGGAGCGCGGCCGGGAGGTCACGCCGTGCGCCCTGGGCGCGCTCGGCGCGAGCCACGACCTCTGCCCGGTCGGCTGCTGCCCCGCCCGCGCTCCCCGGCCGGCCGCCGCGGGCGCCGACAGCCCCTACGCGTGAGGAGCCCCGTGACCGACGCCCTGTACTCGGACCTGCTGGACCTCGCCCGGGAGGCGGCCGCCCGCGCGGGCGAGCTGCTGCGGGACGGCCGCCCGGCCGACCTCTCCGTGGCCCGTACGAAGTCCAGCCCGATCGACGTCGTGACCGAGATGGACATCGCGGCCGAGAAGCTCATCACCGACCTGATCTCCGCCCACCGGCCCGACGACGGCTTCCTCGGCGAGGAGGGCGCGTCGACGCCGGGCACGAGCGGGGTCCGCTGGGTGATCGACCCGCTGGACGGCACGGTCAACTACCTGTACGGCCTGCCGACCTGGGCGGTGTCCATCGCCGCAGAGCAGGACGGGGAGACCGTGGTCGGGGTCGTGGCTGCGCCGATGCGGGGCGAGACGTACCACGCGGTGCGGGGCGGCGGAGCCTGGGCGACCGGGGCGTGGCGGGGCGAGCGGGCGCTGGCCTGCCGGCCGGCCGCGCCGCTGGCCGAGGCCCTGGTCTCCACGGGCTTCAACTACGTGACGGAGGTCCGCACCCACCAGGCCGAGGTCGCCGCCCGGCTGATCCCGCTGCTGCGCGACATACGCCGCGGCGGTTCGGCGGCGATCGACCTGTGCGACCTGGCCTGCGGCAGGCTGGACGGGTACTTCGAGCGCGGCCTGAACGCGTGGGACTGGGGCGCGGGCGACCTGATCGCGCGGGAGGCCGGTGCCCTGACGGGTGGCCGCCCCGGAGAACGCCCCTCCCGGGACCTGACGGTCGCGGGCACCCCCGGGGTCTTCGAGCCCCTCCAGCGCCTCCTGGAGGACTTCGGGGCCTGGCACGACTGAGGCCCGTCCCGGACGCGGACCGATTCCGCGGAGTTCTCCGCCACCGCGGCCGGACGGGAATCGAACGCCGATGCGCGGGTAGGAGATCACGTACGAGCAGGGCCCCGGCGCTGGATTCGCCGGGGCCCTGCTCATGTGCCGGTGGTGCTGCTGCTGCGGGACTGTCAGACGCTGGTCGCGCCGACTTCCACACCGTGTTCGGCGGCGAGGCGGCGCAGGTCGTCGAGCTCGGCCTGTTCCACTTCGACGAGGAAGTCGTCGCCCTCGTCACGAGCCCGGGTGATGTCGGACTCGGTCGCCTTTATGCGCTGCAGAAGTCCTGTCGTGAATGCGTCCATGCTGCGCCCCCTCGTCCTGGGTCGTGGGTCGGTGGCACGGGGAAGTGCCGGTCGGGAAGGGACGATCACGTCTTGGCGGGTGCCCAGCGCTGCCCTGCTGGGCGGCGACGGTGCCGGACACCCCCGTCGTCCACTCTGCTGTAGCGGCGACGTACGTACCGCATGGTGCTGCGGCACATGCAGAGCGTGATCGCGGGGTGTACATGCGGTCCTCCCCCCGCTCCCCTCCGCGGAAACCTCAACCGCAGGAGAAAATCTGGCATTCCCGCCCCGCGGCATCCGATCCGACGGTTCCGGCCCCCGTCTTACTGCCGACTTATGGCCGAAAAGGGCAGGATGGAGGCACCACACCCCATGCAGACCCCCGCCCGGGTGCGCCTGGTGCGCGCTACGCGGGTGGACAGAGGAAGGACAAGCGACGTGCGCGTACTCGTCGTCGAGGACGAGCAACTGCTCGCCGATGCGGTGGCCACCGGACTGCGCCGGGAGGCCATGGCCGTCGACGTCGTGTACGACGGTGCGGCCGCCCTGGAGCGCATCGGCGTCAACGACTACGACGTGGTCGTCCTCGACCGGGACCTTCCCCTCGTGCACGGCGACGACGTCTGCCGCAAGATCGTCGAACTCGGCATGCCCACGCGCGTGCTCATGCTCACCGCGTCCGGCGACGTCAGCGACCGCGTCGAGGGCCTGGAGATCGGCGCCGACGACTACCTCCCCAAGCCCTTCGCGTTCAGCGAGCTGATCGCCCGCGTGCGCGCCCTCGGCCGGCGTACCAGCGTGCCGCTGCCGCCCGTGCTGGAGCGCGCCGGCATCAAGCTCGACCCGAACCGCCGCGAGGTCTTCCGGGACGGCAAGGAGGTCCAGCTCGCGCCCAAGGAGTTCGCCGTCCTGGAGGTGCTGATGCGCAGCGAGGGCGCGGTGGTCAGCGCCGAGCAGCTCCTGGAGAAGGCCTGGGACGAGAACACCGACCCCTTCACCAACGTGGTGCGCGTGACCGTGATGACCCTGCGCCGCAAGCTCGGCGAGCCTCCTGTGATCGTCACCGTCCCCGGCTCGGGTTACCGGATCTGATGAACGTGGCGACCACTCCCGCACCCCCGCAGGCTCCCCCGAAGCCCACCTGGGACCCCAGGAGACCGCAGCCGGTCTTCCCGTGGCTGCGCCCGACCATCCGGATACGGCTCACCCTGCTGTACGGCGGCATGTTCCTGATCGCCGGCATCCTGCTGCTGTCGATCATCTACCTGCTCGCCGCGCAGGCGATCAACACCGGCAACCAGCCGCTGTTCAAGATCGTAAGTGCTGACAATCTGCAGGTCTCCAGCGACAACTGCCCAGGGATCGCCGGTTCCAGGCTGCCGCTGTCCGACTTCAACACCGCGATCGCCCAGTGCGTGGACCACCAGCGCCAGGCGGCCCTGGACAACCTGCTCAGCCGCTCGCTGCTCGCCCTGCTGGGCCTCGCCGTGATCGCCTTCGCGTTCGGCTACGCGATGGCCGGCCGTGTGCTCTCCCCGCTCGGCCGGATCACCAGGACCGCCCGCGCGGTGGCCGGCTCGGACCTGTCCCGCCGGATCGAGCTGGACGGCCCCGACGACGAGCTGAAGGAACTCGCGGACACCTTCGACGACATGCTGGAGCGATTGCAGCGGGCCTTCACCGCCCAGCAGCGCTTCGTCGGCAACGCCTCGCACGAACTGCGCACGCCCCTGGCGATCAACCGCACGCTCCTGGAGGTGCACCTCTCCGACCCGGGCGCCCCCGTGGAGCTCCAGCAGCTCGGCAAGACGCTGCTGGCCACCAACGAGCGCAGTGAGCAGCTCGTGGAGGGCCTGCTGCTGCTCGCCCGCAGCGACAACCAGATCGTGGAGCGCAAACCCGTCGACCTGGCCGAGGTGGCCACCCAGGCCGTCGACCAGGTGCACGCCGAGGCGGAGGCCAAGGGTGTGACGATCAGGGGCGTACGGAAACCGGCGGTGGTCCAGGGCAACGGCGTGCTGCTGGAGCGGATCGCCCTGAACCTGCTGCAGAACGCGGTGCGCTACAACGTGCCCGAGGACGGTTGGGTCGAGGTCACCACCGACGTCCAGCACGGCCAGGCGGTACTCTCCGTGTCGAACACCGGTCCGGTGGTGCCGGCCTACGAGATCGACAACCTCTTCGAGCCTTTCAGGCGGCTCCGTACCGAGCGCACGGGCAGCGACAAGGGCGTCGGCCTCGGCCTGTCCATCGTCCGCTCCGTGGCGCGGGCGCACGGCGGTCACATCGCCGCCCAGCCCCGTGAGGGCGGAGGGCTCGTGATGCGAGTCACGCTGCCGGTCTGATGGCTTTACAAGATCGCGACACACGCGAGGGATGTTCGCTTTGCGCTGAATTTTCGGACGGCGTGGTGCGTCGCCGCGTGTGTGATCGATCACAGGGGCGGTTTTCCGGCCATCTACTCTCAGTGATCATGGCCGGGGGAATAAAGGCGGGAAAATCCCTGTTTTCGGGGGTCTTGATCACGGGAAGTACAGGGTGAGGCGCCTTTGAGGTGTCTCGTGAGGACCGTGTACGGTCCCCATCGCCATTCAACCCGATCACTCTCGAGGGGTCCGGTTGGGTGTCGATTGAGTAACAGACCTTGATGTGAGGCAAAATCTCCGCCTCGGGTCGGGCACAAGTCCGGCCTCTCACGCGTTACGTGCGCTGGAGACACCGCAGACACCCAGAGGGGGAGAGCGACATGGCAACCGACTACGACACTCCACGCAAGACCGACGACGACGTCGACTCGGACAGCCTTGAAGAGCTGAAGGCCCGGAGGAACGACAAGTCGACGTCCTCGGTGGACGTCGACGAGTTCGAGGCCGCGGAAGGCCTCGAACTTCCCGGGGCGGACCTCTCGAACGAGGAACTGGCCGTCCGGGTGCTGCCCAAGCAGCAGGACGAGTTCACCTGCATGAGCTGCTTCCTGGTGCACCACCGCAGCCAGCTGGCCCGCGAGAAGAACGGTCAGCCGATCTGCCGCGACTGCGACTGAGAGCGGGTCGGGCATGACTGGCTCGACCCCACCTCGGAAGCGCCGTTTCCCTCTGCGGGGAGCGGACTCGGGGCCGTCCGACGGCCCACGCGCGCGTGACGTCGAGCGGGGCTCGTCCGATGAGGGAGCCTCGCTCGAACCGGCGGCCGGCCGGGGTGACCTCCCGGCGCCGACGGAGGAGCCCGCGCCCGTCGCCAGGCGACGGGCCGCGGTCATCCGCGGCAAGGCCGTGGAGATGGCCCGGGAAGGGGCCCGCAAGGGCGGCAGCCGGGCGAAAGCGGGGCTGGCGTACCTGGCGGACCGGATCATCGAGATCGCCCCGCGTGTCCCCGTACGTGACCTCGCGACCCTGCGCCGGCAGTTCCCGGGTCTCGGGCCCGAGCAGCTCGCCGACAAACTGGTGGCGGGCGCCGCGGGCGCGACCTCGGCGGTCGGGGCCGGGGTCGGTGCGGCGGCGATGCTGCCGGTGCCGCCGGCGATGCCGACCGAGCTGGCCGCGGAGATCACCGGCGTCGCGGCGATCGAACTCAAGCTGATCGCCGAACTCCACGAGGTGTACGGCGTGCGGCCGCCGGGGAACCTGAAGGCCCGCAGCACCGCGTATCTGTCCTCCTGGTCGGGGGAGCGCGGCATCGACGTGATGAGACCGTCGACGGTCAACAACGCCCTCGGCGGGCAGATGAAGCGCGAGCTGCGCCAGCAGATCATGAAGCGGACGGTCCGGGACCTGCCCAACCTGATGCCGTTCATGGTCGGCGCCGCGGTCGGCGCGGTCATGAACCGACGGGACACCAGGAAGCTCGCGGCGCGGATCCGCAAGGACCTGAGGAAGATCCAGGTGCCCTGGGAGGAACTGCCGGAGCTGCCGCCGCTGGAGAAGCCGGCCGAGCCGCTGCCGATCGCCGAGCTGCCGGAGGACTTCGGCGCCTGAAGCCCGCCCCGGGCCCGTCACCCTGTCACACCCGCGTGGTCCTCACGCCTGCGCGGTCTTCGCCGCCTCGATCGCCGCCGCCAGGGCCTCCGGCTGCCTCGTCGACAGGTACAGGTAGGGCGTCGGGTCCTGCGGATCCGTGACCTCCACGCGCAGCGCCGTCGGGATGTAGGCGCGCAGCAGCAGGAACGCGCGCACGTCCGCCTTGTAGGTGCGCCAGGCGCGCGTCTCCTCGGGGTCCAGGACGTGGGCCTCGCCGAGGGCCGACACCGGGATCTTCGCCTCGCCCGCGATCAGCGAGTCGCCCACCACCCGGATCCGCTGGGAGCCGTACGAGCTGGCCACCACCGCTGCCGCCGCCGTGCCGCCGGCCAGGCCGCCGAGCGCCGGCAGGGTGCCGAAGGGCAGCAGTATCAGGGCGAAGGAGACACCGACCAGGAAGCTGATGAACCACCACGACCGCGGGGCGGTGAGGCGTTCTTCGTACGGGGTGGCGGAAAGCTGCATGGAGCAAGCTTGGCACGGTGTCCGGATTCACCGGACGCGCGGGTAAGGTCTGCGGCTGTGAGTGGTAGTTCCGCAGCTCTTCAGCCTCCCGCCGGTGCCCGGAAACCGGAGCGGCATCCCGATGCGCCCGCGCCCGGCGAGCTCATCGGCGCACACTACGAACACTGTTTCGGATGTGGCCACGGGCAGGCGCACGGGCTGCACCTGGAGGCACGGGCCGGCGAGGGGGTCTCCCTGACCGCCGAGTTCACCGTGCGCCCCGCTCACCAGGGCGCCCCGGGTCTCGCGCACGGCGGGGTGCTCGCCACCGCCCTCGACGAGACGCTCGGCTCGCTGAACTGGCTGCTGCGCAGGACCGCCGTCACCGGACGCCTGGAGACCGACTTCGTACGGCCGGTGCCCGTGGGCAGCACGCTCCACCTGGCGGCCGAGGTCGTCGCCGTGGCCGGCCGGAAGATCTACTCGACGGCCACCGGCCGCATGGACGGCCCTCACGGGCCCGTCGCCGTCCGCGCCGACGCCCTCTTCGTCGAGGTGCCCCTCGCGCACTTCACCGACCACGGCCGGCCGGAGGAGATCCAGGCCGCCATGAACGACCCGGACCGGACCCGGCGCGCCCGCGCCTTCGAGGTGAACCCGTGAGCCCCGCTCCACTGAACGTCCTGCTGCGCCGCGTCGACCCCGACGTACCGCTCCCGGCGTACGAGCACCCCGGTGACGCGGGCGCCGATCTGCGCACCACCGAGGCGTGCGAGCTGGCGCCGGGTGAACGGGCCGTGCTGCCCACAGGGGTGTCGATCGCCCTCCCGGAGGGGTACGCGGCCTTCGTGCATCCCCGTTCGGGGCTCGCCGCCCGGTGCGGCGTGGCCCTCGTGAATGCCCCGGGGACGATTGATGGCGGGTACCGTGGGGAGATCAAGGTGATCGTGGTGAATCTCGACCCGCGCGAGGCCGTGCGGTTCGAGCGCTTCGACCGGATCGCCCAACTGGTCGTCCAGCAGGTCGAGAGGGTCCGCTTCCAGGAGGTGGCGGAACTTCCCGACTCGGCGCGGGCCGAGGGGGGCTTCGGGTCCACCGGCGGTCATGCCGCGGTGGGCGACGTGAGCGGCACAAGCGGTCAGGCCGCCGAGGGCGGTCGGACGGGTGGGAATCGATACGCTTCGGTCGTATCCGACCGGGAAGGACAGTGACGTGTTCGGACGTCGCAACAAGAAGGGTGCCGCCGAGGACGCGGCCGGCGAGGCCGAGCAGGTCGTCGACAACGTCGACACCGAGGCGGACGAGGAAGAGGGCGAGCGCGAGCGCGTACGCCTGGAACCGGAGCCCCGGCCCGACGGGCCGTGGGACGCCAGTGAGGTGCGCGACCCCGGCGAGGGCCGGGTGGACCTCGGCGGTCTGTTCGTGCCCGGAGTGGACGGCATGGAGCTCCGGGTGGAGGTCGCGGGCGACGCGATCGTCGCGGCGACCGTCGTCCTGCGCGACAGCGCCGTCCAGTTGCAGGCCTTCGCCGCGCCCAAGCGCGAGGGCATCTGGGCCGAGGTGCGCGAGGAGATCGGCTCCGGCATCACCCAGCAGGGCGGCATCGTCGACGAGGTCGAGGGTCCGCTGGGCTGGGAGCTGCGGGCCCAGGTGCCGGTGCAGCTGCCGGACGGCACGAGCGGCTTCCAGGTCGTGCGGTTCGTCGGCGTGGACGGGCCGCGCTGGTTCCTGCGCGGGGTGATCTCCGGCCAGGGCGCGGTGCAGCCGCAGGCCGCCGGGCTCCTGGAGCAGATCTTCCGGGACACCGTGGTGGTCCGCGGCGAGGGCCCGATGGCGCCCCGCGACCCGATCGTCCTGAAGCTGCCGAACGACGCCCAGATGGTCCCCGAGGGCGTCCAGCAGGAGGAGTCCTCGCGCTTCTCCGGCGGCATGGGCCAGCTGCAGCGCGGACCGGAGATCACCGAGGTCCGCTAGGCGCCGCGCCCGCCGTACCGTTCGAGAGCCGCATCCTTCGGGTGCGGCTCTTTCCGGTTCGGGCGCCGGTGCGCGCGGCCATCAGGGTTCCGTCAAAGATGCCCGTGGCCCCCGCCTTCCGTCCCGTCCGCCGGGACCGTTGGCCGTAAGGTCGACGCTGCGTAGGCGGTAGTTACGGGAAGACAATGGGACCATGGCACGCGGCAAGCTTCGGATCTACCTCGGTGCGGCACCGGGCGTGGGCAAGACCTACGCCATGCTCTCCGAGGCGCACCGGCGCGTGGAGCGCGGTACCGACTGCGTGGTCGGCTTCGTCGAACACCACGGTCGCCCCCGCACCGAGGTGATGCTGCACGGCCTGGAGCAGGTTCCGCGCCGGGAACTGGAGTACCGGGGCGCCGCCTTCACCGAGATGGACGTGGACGCCGTGCTGCGCCGCGCCCCCGCGGTCGCCCTCGTGGACGAACTCGCCCACACCAACGTCCCCGGCTCCCGCAACGCCAAGCGCTGGCAGGACGTCGAGGAACTGCTCGCGGCCGGCATCGACGTCGTCTCCACCGTCAACATCCAGCATCTGGAGTCGCTCGGCGACGTCGTCGAGGCCATCACGGGCGTGCGCCAGCGCGAGACGGTGCCCGACGAGGTGGTACGGCGCGCGGACCAGATCGAACTGGTCGACATGTCACCCCAGGCGCTGCGCCGGCGCATGGCGCACGGCAACATCTACCAGCCGGACAAGGTCGACGCGGCCCTGTCCAACTACTTCCGGCCCGGCAACCTCACCGCCCTGCGCGAACTCGCCCTGCTGTGGGTCGCGGACCGGGCCGACGAGTACCTGAAGCAGTACCGCAGCGAGCACCAGGTGTCGGCGATCTGGGGCTCCCGGGAGCGGATCGTCGTCGGGCTCACCGGCGGCCCCGAGGGGCGCACGCTGATCCGGCGGGCCGCCCGGCTCGCCGAGAAGGGCGCCGGCGGCGAGGTGCTCGCCGTCTACATCTCCCGCAGCGACGGGCTGACCTCGGCCTCCCCGAAGGAACTCGCCGTCCAGCGCACCCTCGTCGAGGACCTCGGCGGCACCTTCCACCACGTCGTCGGCGAGGACATCCCGGCGGCCCTCCTCGACTTCGCGCGCGGGGTCAACGCCACCCAGATCGTCCTCGGCTCCTCACGCCGCAAGGCCTGGCAGTACGTCCTCGGACCCGGCGTCGGCGCCACCGTCGCCCGGGAGTCGGGACCCGACCTGGACGTCCACATCGTCACCCACGGCGAGGCGGGCAAGGGCCGCGGGCTGCCGGTGGCCCGGGGCGCCCGGCTCGGGCGCGGCCGGATCATCGCGGGCTGGGTGGTCGGCCTGGCCGGCCCGGCCGTCATGGCGGTCCTGCTGAACACCGTCAACCTGGGCCTCGCCAACGACATGCTGCTGTTCCTGACCTTCACGGTCGCGGCGGCGCTGCTCGGCGGGCTCTTCCCGGCGCTGGCCTCGGCGGCCTTCGGCTCGCTGCTGCTCAACTACTTCTACACCCCGCCCCTGCACCGGCTGACCGTCGCCGACCCGAAGAACATCGTCGCCATAGTGATCTTCTTCGGGGTCGCGCTGTCGGTCGCCTCGGTCGTGGACCTGGCCGCCCGCCGCACCCACCAGGCCGCCCGGCTGCGCGCCGAGTCCGAGATCCTCTCCTTCCTCGCCGGCAACGTGCTGCGCGGCGAGACCAGCCTGGAGGAACTCCTCGAACGGGTCCGGGAGACCTTCGGCATGGAGTCCGCGGCCCTGCTGGAGCGGGCGGGTGACGTCGAGCCCTGGACCTGCGCCGGACGGGCCGGCTTCGGACCCGCCCTGGAGCGGCCCGAGGAGGCCGACGTCGACATGCCCGTGGGCGACCACATGGCCCTCGCGCTGACCGGCCGGGTGCTGCCCGCCGAGGACCGCAGGGTGCTCGCCGCCTTCGCCGCCCAGGCAGCCGTCGTACTGGACCGCAGGCGCCTCCAGGAGGAGGCCGAACAGGCCCGCGCGCTCGCCGAGGGCAACCGGATCCGCACCGCGCTGCTGGCCGCCGTCAGCCACGACCTGCGCACGCCGCTGTCCGCGATCAAGGCGGCGGTCACCTCGCTGCGCTCGGACGACGTGGCCTGGTCCGAGGAGGACCGGGCGGAACTCCTCGAAGCCATCGAGGAGGGCGCCGACCGGCTCGACCACCTCGTCGGCAACCTGCTCGACATGTCCCGGCTGCAGACCGGCACCGTCACCGCGATCGTCCGTGAGATCGACCTCGACGAGGTGGTCCCGATGGCGCTGGTCGGCGTCCCCGAGGGCAGCGTGGACCTGGACGTGCCCGAGACCCTGCCGATGGTCGAGGCCGACGCCGGGCTGCTGGAGCGGTCGGTGGCCAACCTGGTCGAGAACGCCGTCAAGTACAGCCCGCCCGACCGGCCCGTGCTCGTCTCCGCCAGTCCCCTCGCGGACCGCGTGGAGGTGCGGATCGTGGACCGCGGGCCCGGCGTGCCCGACGACGCCAAGGAGCGCATATTCGAGCCCTTCCAGCGTTACGGTGACGCTCCGCGCGGCGCCGGGGTCGGACTCGGGCTCGCGGTCGCCCGCGGCTTCGCCGAGGCGATGGGCGGCACCCTCGACGCCGAGGACACGCCGGGCGGCGGGCTCACCATGGTCCTGAGTCTGCGTGCGGCGGGATCGGCCGCCGCGGCGGAGGCGGGGGAGGCGGGGGAGGCGGGGGAGACGAGGGAGACGAGGGAGAGGGTGAAGGCAGTGGCGGAACCGGAAAGGCAGGCCTCATGACCCGTGTGCTCGTGGTCGACGACGAGCCGCAGATCGTGCGCGCCCTCGTGATCAACCTCAAGGCGCGCAAGTACGAGGTCGACGCGGCCCCCGACGGCCGTACCGCCCTCGAACTCGCCGCCTCCCGCCACCCCGACGTGGTCGTCCTCGACCTCGGCCTGCCGGACATGGACGGCGTCGAGGTGATCAAGGGGCTGCGCGGCTGGACCCGGGTGCCGATCCTGGTCCTGTCGGCCCGCCACTCCTCCGACGAGAAGGTCGAGGCGCTCGACGCGGGCGCCGACGACTACGTCACCAAGCCCTTCGGGATGGACGAGCTGCTGGCCCGCCTCAGGGCCGCCGTACGGCGCGCCGAGCCCGTCGCCGGGGGCGGCGAGGACGACGTGCTGGTGGAGACCGAGGGGTTCACCGTCGACCTGGCCGCGAAGAAGGTCAACCGGGCCGGCCGCGACGTCCGGCTCACGCCGACCGAGTGGCACCTGCTGGAGGTCCTGGTCCGCAACACCGGCCGGCTCGTCGGCCAGAAGCAGCTGCTCCAGGAGGTGTGGGGACCGTCGTACGGGACGGAGACCAACTACCTGCGGGTGTACATGGCCCAGCTCCGCAGGAAACTGGAGACGGACCCCGCGCACCCGAAGCACTTCGTCACGGAGCCGGGGATGGGGTACCGGTTCGAGAAGTGAGGCGGGCTTTCGGGGGATCACGTGAGATGGCCTACGGCGGTGTCCGTGGGCCCCGGTAGGCTTTCAGACATGAGTGCTGTTCCTCGTTCCGAAAAGCCGGCCGGCCGGTTCCGGCGCATGCTCGACCGGCTCTCCTCGTCGCAGGAGGACCTGGAGTCGGAGGAGCTGCGCGAGGACGCCGACACGACCGGATGCACCCGGATCGGTGACTGTCAGGACCGGCAGATCGTCACCGTTACTGGTACCTTGCGCACGGTCACCCTACGACCGCGAGCCGGGGTCCCGGCCCTGGAGGCCGAGCTGTTCGACGGCTCCGCCGCCCTGGACGTGGTGTGGCTCGGCAGGCGCTCCATCGTCGGCATAGAACCGGGGCGCAGGCTGATCGCATCGGGCCGGATCTCGCTGAGCCGGGGCCGTCGGGTGCTGTTCAACCCCAAGTACGAACTGAGACCCCTCGGTAGGGAGTAGCCGGTGACGTCGCTCGACAAGCCGACCGAAGAAACACAGGCCCAAGGCGATGCGCGGGCGGTGACCGAGGCCGCGCTGTTCGAGGCCTTCGGCGGGGTGCGCGGCATGGTCGAGACGGTGCTGCCCGGCCTGCTGTTCGTCACGATCTTCACCATCAACAAGGACCTGCACTGGTCGGCGATCGCCGCCCTCGCCGTCTCCGTGGTGCTGGTCGTGGTGCGGCTCGCCATGAGGGACACCGTCAAGCACGCCTTCAGCGGTGTCTTCGGCGTCGCCTTCGGTGTCGTCTTCGCGATGATGACCGGCAACGCCAAGGACTTCTACCTCCCCGGCATGCTCTACACGCTGGGCCTGGCGCTGGCGTACATCATCACGACCCTGTGCGGGGTCCCCCTGATCGGCCTGATCCTCGGCCCGGTCTTCAAGGAGAACCTCTCCTGGCGCACCCGCAACCCGGGCCGCAAGGCGGCGTACGCCAAGGCCAGCTGGGCGTGGGGCCTGATCCTGCTCGCCAAGTGCGCGATCCTCTTCCCGCTGTACTGGTGGGCCAACACCGCCCAACTGGGCTGGGTACTGGTCGCCTTGAAGATCCCGCCGTTCCTGCTCGCCGTCTGGCTCACCTGGGTCTTCCTGGCGAAGGCGTCGGCTCCGATCGACGTCTTCGCGGAGATGGAGGCGGCCGAGAAGGCCGAGGAGAAGGCCGAGGAGGAGCGCAAGGCCGCCCTGGCGGCGGAGCAGGGTGAGTCCTCCGCCGGACGCCACCGCAAGTAGCCGGACACGGAGAAGGGCGCCCTCCGCCGTGGAGGGCGCCCTTCTCCCGTACCCGCTCCGCGTCAGCCGTCCTCGCGCCGTACCGACAGCAGGTCCTCCAGCTGCTCCTCGCGGGCCTGGGCCGCCACGAAGAGGAGTTCGTCGCCCGCCTCCAGGGAGTCCTCCCGGGAGGGGGTGAGCACCCGGGTGCCCCGGATGATCGTGACCAGGGAGGTGTCCTCGGGCCACGCCACGTCACCGACCTGGGTGCCGGCCAGGGCCGACTCCTCCGGGAGGGTGAGCTCGACGAGGTTGGCGTCACCGTGGCTGAAGCGCAGCAGGCGGACCAGGTCGCCGACGCTCACCGCCTCCTCGACCAGCGCCGACATCAGACGCGGTGTGGAGACGGCGACGTCCACGCCCCAGGACTCGTTGAACAGCCACTCGTTCTTGGGGTTGTTCACCCGGGCGACGACGCGCGGAACGCCGTACTCCGTCTTCGCGAGCAGCGAGACGACCAGGTTCACCTTGTCGTCACCGGTCGCGGCGATCACGACGTTGCAGCGCTGGAGCGCGGCCTCGTCCAGGGAGGTGATCTCGCAGGCGTCGGCCAGCAGCCACTCCGCCTGGGGGACCCGCTCCACCGAGATGGCGGTGGGGGCCTTGTCGATCAGCAGGATCTCGTGGCCGTTCTCCAGCAGCTCGCCCGCGATGGAGCGGCCGACGGCACCGGCCCCGGCAATGGCGACCCTCATCAGTGACCGCCCTCCTCTTCCGGACCCCCGGCGAAGGCGGCCTCGACCTTGTCGACGTCGTCCGTCCGCATCATCACGTGCACCAGATCGCCCTCCTGCAGCACCGTCTGCGAGGTGGGCAGCATGGACTCCCCGAGCCGGGTCAGGAACGCCACCCGGACCCCGGTCTCCTCCTGCAACTTGCTGATCTTGTGCCCGACCCACTTCGGGGAGGCGTGCACCTCGGCGAGCTGCACCCCGCCGGTGGGATCGCGCCACAGCGGCTCGGCGCCCGAGGGCAGCAGCCGGCGCAGCATCTGGTCGGCGGTCCACCGGACGGTGGCCACGGTCGGGATGCCGAGGCGCTGGTAGACCTCGGCGCGCCGCGGGTCGTAGATCCGGGCGGCGACGTTCTCCACGCCGAACATCTCGCGCGCGACCCGCGCCGAGATGATGTTCGAGTTGTCACCGCTGGAGACGGCGGCGAAGGCGCCGGCCTCCTCGATGCCCGCCTCGCGGAGGGTGTCCTGGTCGAAGCCGACCCCGGTGACCCGGCGGCCGCCGAACCCCGGTCCCAGCCTGCGGAAGGCGGTGGGGTCCTGATCGATCACGGCGACCGTGTGCCCCTGTTGCTCCAGGGTCTGGGCGAGAGCGGAACCCACTCTGCCGCAGCCCATGATGACGATGTGCACGACCGTCCTTCCGGTGTCCAAAAGTTACTGCTCAGCCACATCAGGGTCTCAGACCGAGCCCCAAGCTACACACGCACGGTCCCGGCCGGGCACCCTTCGGGCACGCTCACCGGCGAGTGATGCTGCGCACGCTCCACGCGGTGAGGATTCCGAGGCCGACGAGGGCGACCGCGGCGCCGATCAGCTCAGCGGCAGCGGGCATATGACCTCCGAAGTGCGATGACAGGCGGGATCTGTCATCTAGGCACGGATCGGGCGTAGGCTGCGGAATCCGCAGTTCCCCACGTCTCCTTTTTCACCCGTGAGGCAGATCCGGCCCCGCGGCTGGAGACCTGCCACGCGGAAGGCCTACGATCCTCTCTCGTGTCCAAACTGACCGACGTGCCCAAACGGATCCTGATCGGGCGCGCACTGCGCAGCGACCGGTTGGGCGAAACGCTCCTGCCGAAGCGCATCGCACTCCCCGTCTTCGCTTCCGACCCGCTGTCCTCCGTCGCCTACGCGCCGGGGGAGGTCCTGCTGGTCCTGTCCATCGCGGGCGTGTCGGCCTACCACTTCAGCCCCTGGATCGCCGTCGCGGTCGTCGTGCTGATGTTCACGGTGGTCGCCTCCTACCGGCAGAACGTGCACGCCTACCCGAGCGGCGGCGGTGACTACGAGGTCGCCACCACCAACCTCGGCGCCAAGGCCGGCCTCACCGTCGCCAGCGCCCTGCTCGTCGACTACGTCCTGACCGTCGCCGTCTCCATCGCCTCCGGCATCGAGAACCTGGGCTCGGCGATCCCCTTCGTCGTCGAGCACAAGGTGTTCTGCGCGGTCACCGTGATCCTGCTGCTCACCCTGATGAACCTGCGCGGCGTCAAGGAGTCCGGCAAGCTCTTCGCGATCCCGACGTACGTGTTCGTCGGCGGCGTCTTCGTCATGATCGCGTGGGGTGCCTTCCGCGGCCTGGTCCTCGGCGACACGATGCGCGCCCCGACCGCGGACTACCACATCAGGGCGGAGCACCAGGGCCTGGCGGGCTTCGCGCTGGTCTTCCTCCTGCTGCGCGCGTTCTCCTCCGGCTGCGCCGCGCTCACCGGTGTCGAGGCGATCTCCAACGGCGTCCCGGCCTTCCGCAAGCCGAAGTCGAAGAACGCGGCGACCACCCTGGCCATGATGGGCCTGCTGGCCGTCACGATGTTCTGCGGCATCATCGCGCTCGCCATGACCACCAAGGTCCGCATGGCCGAGAACCCGGCCACCGACCTGATCCGCAACGGTGTCCCGATCGGCTCCGGCTACGTCCAGAACCCGGTCATCTCCCAGGTAGCCGAGGCCGTCTTCGGCAAGGGCAGCTTCCTGTTCGTGCTGCTCGCCGCCGCCACCGCCCTCGTCCTCTTCCTCGCCGCCAACACCGCGTACAACGGCTTCCCGCTGCTCGGCTCGATCCTCGCCCAGGACCGCTACCTGCCGCGCCAGCTGCACACCCGCGGTGACCGGCTCGCCTTCTCCAACGGCATCGTGCTGCTCGCCGGCACCGCCGCGCTGCTGGTGGTCATCTACGGCGCCGACTCGACCCGCCTCATCCAGCTCTACATCGTCGGCGTGTTCGTGTCCTTCACGCTCAGCCAGACCGGCATGGTCCGGCACTGGAACCGCCACCTGGCCACCGAGCAGGACCCGGCCAAGCGCAGCCACATGATGCGCTCCCGCGCGATCAACGCCTTCGGCGCCTTCTTCACCGGCCTGGTGCTGGTCGTGGTCCTGGTCACGAAGTTCACCCACGGCGCCTGGGTGGCGCTGCTCGGCATGTGCATCTTCTACGCCACGATGACCGCGATCCGTAAGCACTACGACCGGGTCGCCGAGGAGATCGTGGCCCCGGAGGAACCCGACGACGACCTGGCCCGCCCCTCCCGGGTGCACTCCGTCGTCCTGATCTCCAAGATCCACCGCCCCACCCTGCGGGCCCTCGCCTACGCCCGGCTGATGCGCTCCGACACCCTGGAGGCGCTCACCGTCAACGTCGACCCGGCCGAGACCAAGGCGCTGCGCGAGGAGTGGGAGCGGCGCGGGATCGACGTGCCGCTCAAGGTCCTCGACTCCCCGTACCGCGAGATCACCCGGCCGATCATCGAGTACGTCAAGGGCCTGCGCGCCCAGTCCCCGCGGGACGCGGTCTCCGTGATCATCCCGGAGTACGTGGTCGGCCACTGGTACGAGCACATCCTGCACAACCAGAGCGCCCTGCGCCTGAAGGGCCGGCTGCTGTTCACGCCCGGCGTGATGGTGACCTCCGTGCCCTACCAGCTGGCGTCCTCCGAGGCGGCGAAGAACCGGGCCCGCAAGCGGCAGGAGTGGAACGCCCCGGGTGCGGTGCGGCGCGGTCCCGCGGAGCACCGGCCGAAGGAGCACAGCGGGAGCTGACCGGGGGGTCCGGGCGACCGCGTAGACTGGTGGGCTGTCGTCGGTCCGTGCCCGGGCCGTTCCCCCTCCCCTCGATCTGGAGTTATCCCGCCATGCAGGCAGAACCGAAGAAATCGCTGGTGGGGACGGAGTACGAGGTCGAGGTCGGTCCGGTCGCGCACGGCGGGCACTGCATCGCCAGGACCGCGGAGGGCCAGGTGCTGTTCGTCCGGCACGCGCTGCCCGGCGAGCGGGTCGTGGCGAGGGTGACCGAGGGCGAGGAGGGGGCCCGCTTCCTGCGCGCGGACGCGGTCGACATCCTGGACGCCTCCAAGGACCGCGTCGAGGCCCCCTGCCCCTACGCCGGACCCGGCCGCTGCGGCGGCTGCGACTGGCAGCACGCCAAGCCGGGCGCCCAGCGCCGCCTCAAGGGCGAGGTGATCGCCGAACAGCTGCGGCGGCTCGCGGGCCTCACGCCCGAGGACGTCGGCTGGGACGGCACGGTGATGCCCGCCGAGGGCGACAAGCTGCCGGCGGGTGAGGTGCCGCAGTGGCGGACCCGGGTGCAGTACGCCGTCGACGCCGACGGCAACGCGGGACTGCGCCGACACCGCTCGCACGAGGTGGAGCCCATCGAGCACTGCATGATCGCGGCGCCGGGCGTCAGCGAGCTGGGCATCGAGGAGCGCGACTGGTCCGGCATGGCCTCGGTGGAGGCGATCGCCGCGACCGGCTCCCAGGACCGCATGGTGATCCTGGAGCCCCGTCCCGGCGCCCGCCTGCCCCTCGTCGAACTCGACAGGCCGGTCTCGGTCATGCGGGTCGACGAGCACGACGGCGGCATCCACCGCGTCCACGGCCGCGCCTTCGTCCGCGAGCGCGCCGACGGCCGCACCCACCGGGTGGGCAGCGGCGGCTTCTGGCAGGTCCACCCGAAGGCGGCGGACACCCTGGTCACCGCGGTCATGCAGGGCCTGCTCCCACGCAAGGGCGAGATGGCGCTGGACCTGTACTGCGGGGTCGGCCTCTTCGCGGGGGCCCTCGCGGACCGCCTCGGCGAGAAGGGGGCGGTGCTCGGCATCGAGTCCGGCAAGCGGGCCGTCGAGGACGCGCGCCACAACCTCGCGGACTTCCCGCGGGTCCGCATCGAACAGGGCAAGGTCGAGTCGGTCCTGCCGCGCACCGGCATCACCGAGGTCGACCTCATCGTCCTCGACCCGCCCCGCGCGGGCGCGGGCCGCAGGACGGTGGACCACCTGACGTCCCTGAACGCCCGCCGCATCGCCTACGTCGCCTGCGACCCGGCAGCCCTCGCCCGCGACCTGGCGTACTTCCGGGACGGGGGGTACCGGGTACGGATGCTGCGGGCGTTCGACCTGTTTCCGATGACGCATCATGTGGAGTGCGTGGCGATTTTGGAGCCTGCTGCAAAGGGACTCTGACCTGCGACTTTCTTGGATTTTCCATAGGTGGTCGGTGGTCCTCGACCTGTTTCCCGAAGCCCATGACGTGGGGCGTCTCCAGGGCTCGTGAGGCCGCCCGACCTGGCATTTCTGGGTCCGCTGCCGGATCGGCGGGGAGGGTCTTGCCGCCCCTCGGCCCGTACGGCGCCGGCGATCTCGACGCTCGGATGACGCTCGTTCTGATGAGGCGTCAGGACAGCGGAGGTTGCCGGACCGAAACCGGGCTCACCGCGCCAGTGGATCGGGACCGGCCTGCCAGGGACGGCACAGCGCGAGGAAGCATCCGGCCGCGGCCACGGCGAGGCCGAGCACCGACATCGCCATGGGGAGGGCGGTGGACTGCCCCCCGAGACCGGCGAGGGCGGGGGCGAGGGCGCCCATGAGGAACTGGGTGGTGCCCAGTAGCCCGGAGGCACTGCCCGCCGCGTGCGGAGCGCGCTGCAGGGACAGGGCCGTGGTGGTGGGCAGGATCATGCCGACCGGACAAGCGGTGAAGAAGAGCGCGACCGCGATCCACGGCAGACCCGCGTGCGTGGCGGTGACCAGGAGCACCAGGGCCACGCCCGCGGCGGCGAGCACGGCCAGGCCGGTGGCCAGCACCCGGTGCGAGGGGAAGCGGCCGAGCAGGAGTTTGCCGTTGAGCTGCCCGGTGGCGACCATGCCGAGCGAGTTGAGGCCGAAGAGCAGGCTGTACGTCTGCGGGGAGGCGCCGTAGACCTCCTGGAGGGTGAAGGAGGAGCCGGCGATGTACGCGAACAGGGCGGCGAAGCCGAGGCCGCCGGTGAGCAGGTAACCGGTGAAGGAGCGGTCGCCCACCAGCTCGCGCATGGTGCGCAGGGTCGCCGGGAGTTCGCCGTGTCGCCGTGCCGGACGTGGCAGGGTCTCGGGCAGCACAGTGGCGGTGGCCGCGAGGATGGCCAGCCCCAGGAGCGTGAGGGTGACGAACACGCCGCGCCATGAGGTCAGCCTCAGCAACTGGGCGCCCAGTACAGGGGCGAGGATCGGCGCGGTGCCGGAGACCAGCATCAGCGAGGACAGCAGCCGGGCGGCGGCGAGTCCGTCGTACAGGTCACGCACGACCGCCCGGGCGATGACGATGCCGGCGGCCCCCGCCAGGCCCTGGACCAGACGCATGCCGATGAGCACCGCAGGATCCGGGGCGAAGGCGCACAGGGCGCCGGTCACCACGTACAGCGACAGGCTCACGATCAGCGGCCGGCGCCGGCCGAGGGTGTCGCTGAGCGGGCCGATGGCCAGTTGCCCCAGGGCGATCCCGACCATGAAGGCGGTCAGGGTGAGCTGGGTGACGGCCTGTGAGACGTGCAGGTCCGTGCTGACCTGCGGGAGAGCCGGCAGGTAGAGGTCGATGGTGAGGGGGCCGAGTGCGGTCAGGGAGCCCAGGACCAGGACGAGGGAGAGGTGGCGGCGGCCTCGAGTCGTGCGTCGCTCCGTGTCGTCTGCCGGGGCGCCGGTCTGCGGAATTGCGTCCATCTCTGTTCCAGACTGCGTCGGTCGCGACCGCGAGGGGGTCGGCCGGTACGGCCGTGTCAGCGGTCGAGGCGGGCGACGAGCAGGTTGGGGTCCTCGTTCGTGAGGTACGCGGCGCTGGGGACGTACACCTTGTTGCCGTGGACCGCGACGGAGGTCGGGGTCTGCAGACCGTCGGCGGCCGTGAGGACCGCGGTGTGGGTGCCGTCGGGGCGGACGAGGTCGACCTGGTTGTCGTCGAGGGCGGCGAGGAGGGTGTCGCCGTGGCCGGTGAAGGCGAAGTCGTCGATGAAGGGCATGCCCGTTGCACGGACCTCGATGGTGCCCGCGGTGCCGTGCGTGGTGAACGGGATGCGCAGGACGGTGCCCTTGTCGAGGTTGGTGGCCCAGACGGCTCCGTTGTGGAGCTTCAGGCCGTTGGCGCCGGCGAAGGTGCTGGGTTCGATCGCCTCGCCGCGGGCCCAGACGGTGGCCTCGCCGCCGCGTGCGGGCAGGCGGTAGATGACGCCGTGGACGGAGTCGGTGACGTAGAGCCTCTGGGTGTGCTGGTCGAGGGCGAGGCCGTTGGGCAGTCCGTCGGCGGGCAGGGCGGCGATCCGGTGCGGACGGCCGCCGGGGCGGATGGCCCAGACGCCGGTGAGGTCGGCGGTGCCGGTGGCGTAGGTGACGTAGAGGGTGCCGTCGTCGGCGCGGGCGATGCCGCCGACGAACGCCTTGCCCAGGTTGGGGGTGCTCGCCTTGGCGGGTGCGGGGAGCGTGGCGAGTACCTGCGCGTGTCCGCCGGGGGCGATGCGGACGATCTGCCGGGCGAAGGAGAAGGTCAGATACGCGGATCCGGTGCGGTCGACGGTGATGTTCTCGGGCTGCTGCGAGGCCGCCAGGCTGAAGTGGTCCGCGATGCGGGGCCCGGAGAGCGGCTCGGTCGCCGCCGTGGCGGTCGCGGCGGAGGTCAGCAGGGCCGCTGCGGCGGCGAGCGTGGTGACGGTGGCGCGGACGTGCATGGGGTGGTTCTCCTGGTGTGGGCCGGGGCCACTGCCGGTCCGTGGGGAGGGGGCGGGCCCGACAGTGTGGGTGGGGGTGGTGGAGGGGTTCAGGGGGCGACGATCTTGATCGTGCTGGCCCAGCCGTGGCCGCCTTCGCGGATCTGGAGCGCCATGTGGAGCAGTTGGAAGCCCTCCAGCTGGCGGGCGTGCTTCAGCGCGCCGACGTCGACCGGGTTCAGTCCGCCGGAGGTGACCAGGTCGGCGACTTCCTTGCGGGCGGCCTGGTCGTCACCGGCGACGAAGACGTCCAGCGGGGTTCCGCCCACCTGACCGGAGACCAGGGTGGTGGCGAACGTCGTGTTGAACGCCTTGACCACCCGCACCTGTGGTCCCGCGGCCTCGGCGATCTGCTCGGCGGCCGAGGTGCCGTGCGGGACGACCAGCGCGTCGAGCGAGGCGTCGACGGGGTTGCTGATGTCGATCAGCACTTTGCCGCCGAGGCGTGGCCCGTAGGAGGCGGCGAGCTGCCTGGCCGCGTCGAAGGGCACCGCGAGGACCACGATGTCCGCCTGGTCCACGGCCGACTCGTCGGCGGCGCCCACCTGCCCGGCGCCGTGTGCCTGTTCGCGTAGTTCGTCGACGAGTCGTACGGCCTTGCCGGGATCCTTGGCGGTGATGGTGACCGTGTGGCCACCGGCCAGGGCCCTGGTGGCGATGGAGCGGGCCATGTTCCCGGCGCCGATGATGGTGATCTTCATGGGGGGTCCCTTCTCCGTGCTGGGGTGCCGTGCCGCTACCGGGCGTGCACGCGCAGGACGTCGAACGGCGTCGTCGGGTCGGTGATCTGGAACCGGAAGTCGACGATCAGAGGGTGCGGGCCGTCGTCCTTGGCGGCTGGCCGCTGCGACGGCCGTGTCACGGGAGCCACGCAGACGTACCGGGGGACAATGGCGAATCTCTCGGGACGAGCGTGTGCCGGCAGGCAGGCGAGGAACGAACGGCAATCAGCCGGCGGTGGGAAAGAGCGACCGGTTGGCGATGTCGATGATGAAGGGGCCGACGTGGCCCGGGTACTTGTCGACGATCGCCTTCTTGTACGCGTCGCCGTCGTCGCCGAGCAGTTCGCGGGCGTCGGCCAGGTAGCGGCGGATGTCCTCGTAGACCTCGGGTCCGGTGGGAGTGCCGTGACCGGCCAGGATCGTGTCGTAGCCGGACTCGGAGCTCAGCGCGTCCACGAGCTGCTGCCAGCCGGTGATGTCGTTGTTGCCCAGGTAGAGGTGGACGTCGTGGTAGACGAGGTCCTGGGCGATCAGCACGCCCTGCTCCGGCAGCTTGATCAAGAGTTCGTCGGCCGCCTCGCCGCCGGAGACGGCCTCGAACACGAAGGTGACGCCGTCGATGACCTCGGTGCCCGGGACGAGGACCACGTCCGGGGTGAAGTCGGTGAGGGGGATGACCTGTCCGGTCGGCAGCCGGCTGTCGCCGCGGGCGATGATCTGCTCGCTCACCCGAGCCAGCGCGTGGACGGGGACGCCGAAACGGGCGGCGCCGTTGTAGTGGTCCGGGTGGGCGTGGGTGACGATGAGGCGGTCGATCGGCTTGCCGAGTCCCTTGGCGTAGGCGACGGCCTCGTCTGCGTAGGCGGGAAGCAGCTGGGCGTCGATCGCGATGATCCGGGCCGGGGTCTCGATCAGCTGGGTGGTGGTGTGAAAGGTGTCGGCGGGAGACATGTAGCTGTGGATGCGGACCGTGCCCTTGTCCAGGACGGTGACCGAGCCGTTCATAGGGGCTCCTTGCGGTGGAGGCGGCCCTGTGCCGCCTCGATGTCCTCCACTGTTGTCCCATCGCCGCAGGCAGGCGAGATACGCTGAAGACTCGGCATGGTAAATCGAGGACATCTGGAGATGGTGATGCCTCCTGCGGATCTCGGAGACGGTGAACCCGCTTCGGAAGGTGCCATCCTCCGGCTCGGCTTCCGTCCCCCCGACGACCGGGTTCCCGGGTTCGAGATCATCGATCTCGCCACGCTGCACGAGCGGCGCCGACGCCGGGGGCGGCGGCCCGATCTGGTGCACCGCGTGGACTTCCACACCCTCACGCTGATCACGGAGGGCAGCGGGGATCACGCGGTCGACTTCGTGACCCACCCCTGCCGCCCCGGCACCCTGTTGTGGGTCCGGCCGGGGCAGGTGCAGCGTTTCGTCCGGCCCGGCACGGCGAACGGCGCCCACCTCCTCTTCACGCCGGCCTTCCCGCCGCACGCCAGCAGCGCCGACCGGCTGGTGACGGAGTGGTACGGACCGGCCTGTCGGCACCTTGGAGCCAGCCCCGAGTACGCCGTACTGTCGACCCTGTTCGGTCAGATGCGGGCCGAGTACGACCGTCCCGCGCAGACCGTGTCGGCGGAGATCCTCCAGTTTCTGCTGGCGACCGTGCTGCTGCAGATCGACCGCCTGCCCCACACGGAGGGCGGTGGCGACCCGCACGCGGGCGGCGAGGTCTACCGCCGCTTCCGCGCCGAGCTGGAGCGCGGTTACACCACCACCCGCCGCGCCGCCGACTACGGCCACCGACTGGGGTACACCGTCAAGACACTGACGCGTGCCTGCCTGGCCGCCACCGGACAGCCCGTGAAGCATGTCATCGACGCCCGGGTGACCTTGGAGGCCCAACGGCTGCTCGCCCACACCGACGAACCGGTGGCGACGGTCGCGCGACGTCTCGGCTTCGTCGAACCCACCAACTTCGGCAAGTTCTTCACCCGTCACAGCGGCATGACTCCGGGTGCGTTCCGCCAGGCCCATCAGGGCGCATAGGCATCTGACCGCTCACGGAAACACAATGTGGCGGTCATGCGCAGTTCCTCTTTCCGTCCGGTTCCGGTCAAGGCGAAACCCTCGCATTCGGGGGCGGCGCGCTGCGCTCGCGCAGCCGGGAAATAGGCTGCTGAGCAGCCGCGGTGGAACCAGATCGCGTGGAGATCGTCATGCGGGTCGAAGAGTCGGTGGCCATGCACGTCCCGCAGCGGGAAGGGCGGACCCAAGGGCGGATCAGGAGGCGTGCGGTTCGATGTCCCCTGCGAAGACGATGACCTGGTCGATGAGGCTCCGCCGCAGGTGGACGACGTCCGTGCCCGCCAGGCAGGGGCCGCCGTCCGGCGTGGTGAAGACCCACTGGTATCGGGCCCACTCGTCAGGCATGTCCACCGCCGAGCAGCGCACCATCGTGCCGGTCCCCGCCGGGTGGCGCCGGATGTCCAGCACGAACCGCTCGACCGCCGCGATTCCTTCGCTGCGACCCAACGGCCCCCAGAAGACCACGTCCGAGGTCAGGGCCTGGGAGAGCAGGGCAGTCACATAGGTGTCGTCCGAGGCGTTGAAGGCGGAGATGAACGTGTCGATCGCGGAGCGTGCCGTCTCTTCCTGCATGCCCCAGTAATACCAGCGGTCGGGTGCACGGTTCTCAACGTCGGCCCTGGCCCAACCGAATATCCGTGTTCCAGGCGTTGCTCCGGCCGTTCGGTCCGGTTTTGCAGGCCGTGTCGTAGCAGCGCCAGAACCACGTGCCGTTCGTGCGGCGGCGCAGTTCGATGCTCGTGCCACCGCAGCGAGCGCATGTCGGTGGGCGGGCGAACAGCTCGGCATGCTCGTGCTCCAGCAGCTTGCGCGCGAAGTGGCCGCCTCGCATCGTCACCATGATCTCGCGGGTCCATGACTGGGACAGGCTGTTGAGGCTGCCCATCATCACCGTCTGCTCGTCGATCACCGCGATCTTCTGGTGCATGACGTTGACGGGGATGACGGTGTGGACGACGGCTCGGAGGTCGGCGACGAGGCTCTGGTTCTCAGGTCGCGCCTGGAGCTGGTCCGTGTCGTCCCGGACGAAGACGGTTACGCGCACGCCCCGCCCCGCCGCCTCGCGCAGCAGCGGCAGGATGCCGCGTACCCGGCGCGCGACCCACGGGGCCCACAGCCAGATGGAGGCGCGGGCCTTGTTGATCTCCTCCTCGAAGGTGCTGAAGAAGGTCAGTTCGTCGTCGAGGCCGGTGACTTCGACGTGCCGGGCCAGGACGTCGGCGAGCGCGGCCCCGAAACCGCCGAGATCCCGCCCTGAGTCCTGCGGCGGCGTGATCAGGTGACTCGCCCTCAGCCGTCGCACGCCGGGCGTGCCGACCAGCGCGGCCAGATGAGTGAAGGCCCTGCCGTTCCGCGCGGCCCGCATCCGTTCCCAGCTGCCGAGCACGTACAGACGCGTCTGGACGCGGGTGGCGGCCACGTTGAACAGACGTACTCCGTTCCGTGCCCAGTCCGAAGCGTCCGGTTCCCGGTGCGCCAGGGACATCCACAGTTCGCGTCCGTCGGATCCCTCGACCGTGTCGAAGACGACGACGGGGAACTCGCGGCCCTGGAAGCGGTGCGCCGTGCCCACTTCGGCCAGCGGTCCGCCACCGCTCTCCACGTCCCGCAGAGCCTCAAGGGTCGCGTCCGCCTGGATACCGTACGGCGTGACGATGCCCGTCTCCTCGCCCTTGCCGCGGTGGTAGTCCACGAGAGCTCTGGCGATCAGTGTCCCGGCCGGCCACCAGCCGCTCCTGCGGCCGGTGAGGTGCGGCCTTGCCAGCTCGTGCAGTCCGTCGGTGTCGACGACCACGATCTCCGGATCGTCGGCCGGTCTTGGCGCCACGGTCTGCTTGCCACCCCGCAGCAGTCCGCCGTAGGCGAGCGAGTTGGCCAGCCGCATGACGGCCGGGCCGAAGCGGTGCTGCTCGCTCAGGGTGACGCACGCCGCGTGCCGGTGGGCGTCCGCCGGTTCCCGGATGCCGCAGTGCTCGAAGACGTCCGGGAGCAGCCAGCGCTTGACATCCGGGCGGTCGAGATCTTTCAGCTGCTCCTCGACGACCGGCCCGAGCTGCATGAAGTCGCCGAGCAGCACAGCCGTCCGGGAAGCCTTCGCCGTCGCGAGGATCACTTCGGGCAGCGTCGCCGCCCCCGCCTCGTCGACCAGGACGACGTCGTAAGGGCCCTCGAAGACCGCCTTGTTGGTCCTGAACCTGGCGAGTGTGGTCGCGACCAGCTTCGCCCTCTTGATGATCTCGCCCTGGGCGTTGCGGGCGAGGCGTTCGTACTCTTCCTGAACCTGCTGGAACTGTCCCTCCAGTGCCGGCCGGCGGGAGGCGTCGGCCGTCACCTGGGGTCGGAGTCGCTCGGCGCGGGCATGGCGGGTGGGCCAGCCCTGCCGGTCGGCGAGTCCGGTGAGTTCCGCCGCGTCGAGAGCGTGCACGACGGCCTTCTCCAGCCGGGTGACGTCGTCACGGCTCGACGCAAGGGTGGCGAGGGCCGCCCTGCGGGCCGACTGCGCCGAAGCGAGCGTCCCCTCCACAGCGGCGATCCGCTCGCGGGTGTGGGGGATGCCGGCGGCCAGCCGGGCCCGTTCACCTTCCAGCGCGGCGGCATGTGCTTCGGCCGTGGTGCGCGCGGCCCGGGCGGTCCGGTGGGCCTGCTCGGCGGCCTCCTGCAGTGCGGTCATCTGGTCGCGGAGTGCCTGCCGTCTCTCCCGAGCCCGCCACTTGGCCATGGACCGCCGGCTGTCGAGCTGCCGCAACTCCTCGTCCACGTCGTGCAGTTGTTCCTCGGCCAGGAGCGCCGCGGCTTCCTTCCGCTCCGCCGCTGCGAGGATCCGCGCCTGCTCGTCGCGCAGCCGGTCGACCTCCGACCACTGACGACGGGACTCCGCGGCTTCGTCCCGGTGCCGCTGTGCCGCCGACACAGCCCTCTCGGCCGCTGCCAGCGCCGCCTCGGCCTCCTCCAGCGAGGACGCGGCGCTCTCCGCGCGTTCCCGCACGGACTGGGGGTCCTGGCCGGGCGTACGCAACAGCTTCAGCGCGTCGAAGTACGCGGTCGGATCGAAACGGACGAGGGAGGCGTCCAGCGCGGCCAGTTCCTTCGCGCGGTTCCGCATGTCCACCAGCGCGGCCTCGAGGACACGCCTGCGCTCCGCCGTCCGGGTCAGCCGCTCGCGGACCATGAGCGGCAGAGACACCGTGGGATCGTCCGCCACTTCCCGAAGCTGGGGCGGGCCGACACGGACGATGTCACCGGATCCGTGCCGGTTCTCCCTCACCACGCCCAACAGGGCATTGTCCACGGCGATGTTGGTGGCGGACACCAACAGCACGCGGTCGCCCCGTGCGATCAGGTCACCGATCGCCCGCTTCAGCACGGTCGTCTTGCCGGTGCCCGGCGGACCCCACACCAGGTGCACGCCCTGGCCCAGGCACGCACGGTACGCGCGTCCCTGCGCGGGGTGGAATCCCGGAGGGTCCGGGTCGGGCGAGGAGGTACCGCCGATCGATCCTGCGGCCAGGGCGTTCGCCAGCGGGCTCTCGCCCAGTCCGGCGATTCCGTCGCGCAGTGCCTCCACGAGGAAGGTCGGCGGTTGCCTCAGCAGCCACAGATACGCATCCGGAAGATCCGCGAACTCGGCGACTTTCAGCGTGAGCAGGGAGCCGTTCTGCACCGTCTCCGAGACGGCGAACCCCTGCGTCTCGATGTTGTCCGAATCCGGGCCGGCCAGTCGCAGGGCGTCCAGCTGATCCGGCCCGATGTCCGAACCGCGCAGGTCCACTGCGTACCAGCCGACTTCTTTGGTGCGGACCGCGCGCCCCACCCGTTGCCAGCGCGGCTGTCTCCCCGAGCCGCCCGTGACCCTGATCAACTCGCCCAGAGCCGTCGCGATCTCCTCGCGCCACCCCACCCGCGTCGCCCCCGATCCGCGCCTTCGCGGGATCCGACGCGTGCACGCGGCCGGATCCCGCGGGGACCCTACCCGTTGCGTACCTGGGGCGATTCCGGGACGGCCCTGTCCTACGGCGACTTTCGGCCTGCCGTGCGACCGGGGTCCCGTGGGGCGGCGACCCTCATGCCGGACGCGCGCATCCCGGGCCGCGCCTCGTCCAGCGGCTCGTCGAACATGTTCGTTACGATCGGGCGATGACTGCGAGAAGAGAGCCGATCAGCCGCCGTGAGCGCCCGGCGAAGCCCGCTCTGTCCCGGCGCTGGATCGTGGACACCGCCGTGCGGATCATGAGGGCGGAGGGGCTGGGGAAGGTCACGATGCGCCGCCTGGCGCAGGAGCTGGACACCGGCCCCGCGTCACTGTACGTGTACGTCGCCAACACCGCGGAACTTCACGCGGCCGTCCTGGACGCCCTGCTCGGCGAGGTCGATCTGACCGGACGGGACGGCGGTGGGGACTGGCGCGAGCAGCTCCGTGCCGTCATGACGTCGTACACCCAGGTGCTGTTCGAGCACCCGCAGCTCGCGCGGGCCGCGCTCGTCGCCCGCCCGAGCGGCGAGAACTACCTGCGTCTGGTGGAGCGCATCCTCGACCTCCTCGCGCAGAGCGGCGCAGGCCGCGAGCAGGTCGCCTGGGGGGTGGACAAACTGCTCCAGGACGCGACGGCCACCGCCGCCGAGCACTCGACGCGCGAGCACGACCCCGCCTCCGAGGACGACTGGAACGCCGCCGTGCGTGCACTGCACGCCGTGGACGCCACCACGCACCCGGCGATCACCGCGCACCTGCCCGCCCTGATCGGTGGCTCGGTGTCGGACAGGATCCGCTGGAGCTTCGACGTCCTCGTCAACGGCATCACGCTCACACCTGTGCCGGGCGCGGTGGACTGAGCCCGGGGCCGGGCGGCCCGCCCTGGTGGCCGCCCTCTGCGCAGTGACGAACTTGTTCGCAACGAACATGTTCGGTACGTTGAAGGGGCGGCCGAGGCATCCCTTGCCGCCTCGTCGTGCACGCCGCCCTGCGACAGGGGGCTTGCGGCGTCGGCGGCGATGGCTCGGCGCACGTGAGGTGTTTCCCCTACTGCTTCGGAGGCCCCGTGAACACCCCCCATTTCCCGATAGCGATCATCGGCGCGGGTCTTGGTGGCCTGACCGCCGCCCGCGTCCTGCACGTCAACGGCATCGAGTCGGCGATCTTCGAGTGGGAGGCGTCGGCGGCGGCCCGTACGCAGGGCGGGATGCTCGACATCCACGAGGCCGACGGGCAGAAGGCCCTGCGCGCCGCCGGCCTGCACGACGACTTCCTCAAGATCGTTCACGAGGGCGGTCAGGCCCTGCGCCTGCTCGGCCCCGACGGCACCGTGCACGTGGCCGAGGAGGACGACGGCACCGGCGGCCGGCCCGAGGTGGACCGCGGCGACCTGCGGGACCTGCTGTTGGGCTCCCTGCCCGACGGCACGATCCACTGGGGCCACAAGGTCACCGGGGCCCGGCCGCTGGGCGACGGGCGTCACGAGATGACGTTCGCCGACGGCTCGGCCGTCACCACCGATCTCCTGATCGGCGCGGACGGCGCCTGGTCCCGGATCCGGCCACTGGTCTCCAGCGCGTGGCCCGCCTACACCGGCATCTCCTTCGTCGAGACCGACCTGTACGACGCCGACACCCGCCACCCGCGCAGCGCCGCGGTCGTCGGCGGCGGGTTCTTCATCGCCCTGGGCCACGAACGCGGGGTCCTCGCGCACCGGGAGAGCGACGGCAGTCTCCACGTCTACGCGGCGCTCAAGGCCGACGAAGGCTGGCTGGACACGGTCGACTTCACCGACCAGGCCACCGCCAAGGCCGCGGTCCTCGCCCACTTCGAGGATTGGGACGAGGGTCTGCGCGCCCTGGTCGCCGACGCGGACTCGGTCACCCCGCGCCGGATCCACGCCCTGCCCGTGGGGCATCGCTGGGACCGCGCCCCGGGTGTGACGCTGCTCGGTGACGCCGCCCACCTGATGTCCCCCTTCGCGGGGGAGGGCGCCAACCTCGCCATGCTCGACGGTGCCGAACTCGCCCTGGCCGTCGCCGCCCACCCCGGCGACACCGAGGCCGCCCTGGCCGCGTACGAGGAGGCCCTCTTCCCGCGCGGCGAGGCCTCCGCCGCCGAGTCCGCCGCCAGCCTGGACACGATGTTCAGCGAGAAGGGCCTGGAGCAGATGGCAGCCTTCTTCACCTCCGGCCCGGCAGCCCGGTGAGACCCGCGTCCTCAGACTCCCCGCAGGCCGGTCCTCGTCCTGCACGGCCGCCCCGGCCCGGCCGGCATCTCGCCACTGATCGACCACCTCGCACCGGACCACAAGGTGGTCGCGCCCACACACGCGGGCTGGGACGGCACCGTCCGGCCTGACGATCTGGACTGCGTGCCCGCACTCGCCGCTGCCTACCTTGACGTGATCGGCGCGTCTTTCGGCGGTTGGGTCGCCACCCAGACCGCCCTGGACGACCGCGAAGGCCGGATCTCCCGGCTCGTCCTCATGGACGCCATCGGCCCCGTCATCACCGGCCGACAGATCACCGTGCCCGCCGGGTCACCGGCTGCGGCGGCCGCAGGACCGGCGCCGCAGGGCGGACCGTCCGCGCAGTCGATGGCCGACATGCGCACCTACGCCGGCCCGACCACGGCAGGCGCCGGCATGCTGCCCCGCTTTTCCATTGCCACCTGCCCGGTCCTGGTGATCTGGGGCGCCGACGATGCAGTCGTCACCCCCGACTTCGGCCGCGCCTACGCCGCGGCGTTCCCTCTGCCCTCTGTCTCCCCCTCCACGAGCCGGCACCGGCACTGCCCCTCGTAGGTGAGCGCCCATGGGACTCACCAGGCGCGGTCGCACACCGACCGCTTCTGCCGGTGACCTTGTAGGCGCTCCTGACCGGGGGGCGGGGCGGAGGCAGGGTGGCGAAACTTTCGGGGGTTCGGTAAGGGCGGCACGAGGTGCTGTTCCTGGGGCAGGTTTGTGTGTCGGTGGCGGGTCGGACTCTGGCAGCGCGAAAGATTCGGTGTTGATGGCGATACATGCGAGAGGTATTGACGCCGCTCAGGCGTTCCCTATGATCCAGGTTGCTCGGCCCCTCGATCCTTGTTCGACATAGCGAATGCATCGGGTCTGTGACATGTCATGGACCTGCCAACGATCGAATGTGAGGAAGCATCCCATGCACCGAGGAAGGTTCGGCCGAAGGCGTCCGTCAGCGGCGCTCGCCGCGCTGGTCGCGACCCTGGCCGCGATGGCGGCGATGCTTGTCGCCGTCCCGGCTCAGGCGGCTTCCAGCGGCGCCCTGACCGGTGTCGGGTCCGGTCGGTGTCTCGACGTGCCGGGCGCCGCCCAGACCGACGGCACGTATCTGCAGCTCTACGACTGCTGGGGCGGGACCAACCAGCAGTGGACGTTGACGGACGGCAACCAGCTCACCGTGTACGGCAACAAGTGCCTGGATGTCCCGGGCCACGCCACCGCGGCCGGTACCCGGGTGCAGATCTGGACCTGCTCCGGGGGCGCCAACCAGCAGTGGCGGGTGAACTCGGACGGCACGGTCGTCGGCGTGGAGTCCGGGCTGTGCCTGGAGGCCGCGGGGGCCGGAACGGCCAACGGCACCGCGGTGCAGATCTGGACGTGCAACGGCGGCAGCAACCAGAAGTGGACCGGTTTGTCGGGGACGACCCCGCCGGGAGGAGGCGGCGGCACGTGTGCTCTGCCGTCCACGTACCGGTGGACGTCGACGGGTGCGTTGGCGCAGCCGGCGAACGGGTGGGTCTCGCTGAAGGACTTCACCAACGTGACGTACAACGGCAAGCACCTGGTCTACGCGTCGAACGTGTCGGGATCGTCGTACGGCTCGATGATGTTCAAGCCCTTCACGAACTGGTCGGACATGGCGTCGGCCGGGCAGAGCGGGATGAGCCAGTCCGCGGTGGCGCCCACGCTGTTCTACTTCGCCCCCAAGAACATCTGGGTCCTGGCGTCCCAGTGGGGCGCGTCGCCCTTCGTCTACCGCACGTCGAGCGACCCCACCAACCCGAACGGCTGGTCCGCGCCGCAACCGCTGTTCACCGGCAGTGTCTCCGGCTCCGCCCCGATCGACCAGACCCTGATCGCCGACGGCCAGAACATGTACCTGTTCTTCGCCGGTGACAACGGCAAGATCTACCGGGCGAGCATGCCGATCGGGAACTTCCCGGGCAACTTCGGCTCGTCGTACACCACGGTCATGAGCGACACGGTGAAGAACCTGTTCGAGGCGCCGCAGGTGTACAAGGTCCAGGGCCAGAACCAGTACCTCATGATCGTCGAGGCGCGCGGTGCCAACGAGCAGCGTTACTTCCGCTCCTTCACGGCCTCCAGCCTGAGCGGTTCGTGGACCCCCCAGGCCGCCACCGAGAGCAATCCCTTCGCGGGCAAGGCCAACAGCGGTGCCACCTGGACCGACGACATCAGCCACGGTGACCTGGTCCGCAACAACCCCGACCAGACCATGACCATCGACCCCTGCAACCTGCAGTTGCTCTACCAGGGCAAGTCCCCCTCCGCGAGCGGCCCGTACGACCAGCTGCCGTGGCGGCCGGGCGTGCTCACCCTGCAGCGCTGAACCGGCCTGAGCCACCCGTCGACGGCCGGTCCCGCTCCGATCGGGCCGGCCGCCGACCACCCCCTCGCGCGGTCGGTCACGTGCCGGCGCGCGCGGTGACGTCGTCCGCGACCTGCTTGTCGAGCGCGGACCGCACCAGTCCCGCCGCGAGCGCCGGGTACTCGCTCTCCTCCACCAGGCGGGCGATGGCGCTCGGGGATGTCGGGAGCCCGAGCCGTTCGGCGCCCTGGAGGGCCTTGGCGTCGAAGTACGGTGCGGCCTCCGGCCACACGCCCTGGACCTCTCGCAGGAAGATATCCGCCCCGGCGGGCCCGATGCCGGGGAGCTCGCGCAGCAGGCGCTTGCACTCCTCCACGTCACCGTCGGCGGCCTCGCGGAGTTTGCGCAGGTCGCCGCCGTACCGTTCCAGCAGCAGGTCGGCGGCCTCGCCGAGCTGGGTGGCGGTGCGTTCGTCGTACCGGCGGTAGTGGCCCTTGCCGAGGGCGTCGACACGCTGTTGCCAGGTGGCTTCGCTCATGCGCTTGGGGGTGCGCATCCCGTCCTCGAACAGGGCGCGCGCCGCGTCCGTGGCCACGGACGCCCTGATCCGTGCGCTGAGCAGGTGGGCGAGCACCAGCAACTGGTAGAGCGGCTGCGGTGTGTCGCGCAGTTCCACGCCGGCTTCTCGGGCGTACGTCTGTCCGTGATCGGCGAGCAGGGCGTCGGCCCTGGCCCGTTCCATCGCGGTCGGCATGATCGCATCACTCCTTGTCCGCGGCCCGTCGTCTTCCTCGGGCGCTCAAGCCGGCGCCTGGCTGCGTCGCGAGGTCGGGGAGCGAGACCGCCTGCCCGGTCACGACCGGCCATCCGCCGGGTGCCCGTCGAGTCACCGGGAAAACGACGACGCCCCCCGCGCGGCCCCCCTCTCGTGGCAGTGCCGCTCGCCTTCGGCCGCGTCACTTGCTCTGCAGCGTCCCGAGCGGATCGGGGTCCGCCTCCAGGGCGGCGGTCGCCGTCTTCCATGCGGTGGTCTCGCCGTACAGGGCGCTGCGCAGGTAGGCCGTGGTGAGCTGCTGGATCAGGGCGACGCGGGCGGGGTTCGCGTCGGTGGTCTCGGCGGCCTCGTGTCCGGAAATGCCGCCGAGGGAGTGCTCGGCGCCGAAGAGGGTGAGCAGGCTCTTGTCGCCCGGGCTGTAGGTGTAGGGGTCCGTGAACCAGTCCGGGCCACGGGTGGACAGGTGGGACTGGTCGTGGTCCCCGGCGACGATGAGGGCCGGTGTGGTCATGGTGTCGAAGGACGGCCTCATGAAGGGGAAGTTCTCGGCGGCGAACGGGACGAGGTCGTCGCCGAGGCCGGGCAGGGCGAGCAGCACACCCGCCTCGACGCGGGGGTCGGACATGTCCTCGCCCGGCTTGCCGTCGGAGCCGAGGACGCGCGCGCCCAGCAGTGTGCTCGCCGACTGGGCGCCCCAGGAGTGCCCGGCCACGGCGACGCGGTCATGGTCCAGGCGCCCGGCGAGGCCCGGTACGGCGGCTGCAAGGACGTCGAGTTCGTCGAGCACGCGGGTGAGGTCCTGGACGCGGATGCGCCAGATCCGCGGCGTACGGGGGTCCTCGGCGGGGATGTCCAGGGTGCGGGAGTCGAGGTGGGTGGGCTGGACGACCACGAAGCCGTGGGCGGCCCAGTGGTCGGTCAGGGGGGCGTAGGCGTCCATCGACTGGCCGAAGCCGTGCGAGAAGACGACGACAGGCAGGCCGGTGCCGGTCGCGGGGGCCGACACGCGCACCTGGAGGTCGTCACCGCGCTCGGGGGCGGACAGGACGACCGGCCGCGCGGATATCACGGTGGCGGGCGTGTCCGTGCTCTGGTGGGCGTTCGCGGTGCTGGATGCGGACATGGGTGTGCCTTCCGTTCGGTGCGTGCGCACTCTCGGGTTCGGTGGGCCCCCGGCGGGCGACGGCGCCACGCCGGGTGGCGGTGGAGGGTGTTGGAGGGTGTTGCGGACAGCGTGTTGCGGACAGCGTGTTGCGGACAGCGGTTGGCCGCCCGACCGGCGGTCTGCCATCATGAAGCAAACGGAACGTTGTTCCGCCTACGATACGGAACGCCGATCCGTTTTGCAAGATCGGCCATGGAAGGAGTGCTGCGGTGAACGACGGCGGCCGGCGACCGGGAAGCTCAGCCAGGTCCACTCGCAAGGACGCCCGGCGCAACCAGCAGGCGCTGCTGGACGCGGCCGCGGCGGTCTTCGTGACCTCGGGAGTGGAGGCGCCGGTGCGGGACATCGCGGCGGAGGCCGGGGTCGGGGTGGCCACGATCTACCGCCATTTCCCCACCCGGGCGGACCTCGTCGTCGCCGTCTACCGCCACCAGATCGACGCCTGCGTCGAAGCAGGCCCCGCCCTGCTGGCGGCCGGCCCCACTCCCTATCACGCCCTGGAGCGGTGGGTCGGCCTCTTCGTCGACTTCCTCGTCACCAAGCACGGTCTCGCGGCCGCGATGCAGGGCGACAGCGCCGGTTTCGAGGCGCTCCACGCCCAGTTCCTCGACCGCCTCCTGCCGGTGTGCGCCGAGCTCCTCGAGGCCGCCGCCGCCTCCGGCGAGATCCGCTCCGGCTTCGACGCCTACCACCTCATGCGCGGCATCGGAAACCTCTGCGCCGGCGCCGAGCACGACCCCCGCTACGACGCGCGCCGAGTGGTCGAGACCCTCGTCGCCGGACTACGGCAACCGAACTGACCGGCCCGCCGGACCCGGCCGGGCGAGCAGCGGCCCCCGCTGCTCGCCCCCGCTAACTCGCCTTCGGTGCTTCTCCGCCGTGGGTCAGCCGGCCGACGGAATCGTCCAGCGCTGGCCGACGGCGTCCGTGCAGGCGGCGAGGGTCAGTTGGGTCCTGTCGGTGGCGCCGTTGCTCGCGTCGGTGAGGCAGAGACCGGAGGCCGGGTTGACGATCTCGCCGGACGCGTCCGCCCGCCACTGCTCGGCCTGGGTGCCGTTGCAGGTGTGCAGCTGGACCTTGGTGCCGGAGGTGGTCGCGCCGCCTGTCACGTCCATGCAGTCGTCGAGCACCTGGAGGGTGCCGTCCGGGACGGCCTTCCAGGTCTGCGCGGTGGTGCCGTTGCAGGTGTAGAGCTGGACGGCGGTGCCGTTCGAGGTGCCCGAGCCGGCGTCGTCGGCACACTTGCCGGTGGCGGTCTCGGTGAGCGGGCCGCTGGGCTGTGCCACTCCGGTGCCGGGGGTGCCGCCGTAGGACGGCGGAGCAGCGGAAGGGGCGGCCGCCCACGAGGTGTTGGGCGACGAGGAGAGGGTGAAGTCCAGCTCCGTTGCGCCGCTGAGGTACGAGGCCGGTACGTACGCCTTGTCCCAGGGGCCGCCGTCGAGGCTCAGCGACTGGACGTAGGGCGCACCGTCGGCCGCCGCCGGCGCGTCGACGGTGAGCGTGCCCCCGCCGGTCGTGACGACCGCCGAGGTGAACACCGGGCTGCCGATGGCCAGGTCCCCGGTGCCCGGGATCTCCGGGTAGAGGCCGAGGGCGGACCACACGTACCAGGCGCTCATCTCGCCGAGGTCGTCGTTGCCGGGCAGGCCGCCGGCGGTGTCCGTCCAGAGCTGGTCCTGGACGGCCCGTACGGTGGCCTGGGTCTTGTAGGGCTTGCCCACCCAGTCGTACTCCCAGGGCAGCCCGATGCTGGGCTCGTTGCCCATGTTCGACTGGGTGCCGATGACACTGCCCAGTCCCTGGTAGCCGCTGAGCACGCTGTCCAGGTACGACGCCAGGGACGCGGTCCCGCCCTCCAGGGACGCCAGCCGGGCGATGTTGAAGGGGATCATCGGCGTGTAGGTGAAGGCGTCGCCCTCGGCGAAGTCGTTGGACGAGGTGCCGGTGATCAGCTTGGCGTTGAAGCCGTCCATCCAGCGCCCGTTGGAGTGCCGGGGCTGGAGGTAGCCGGAGGACGGGTTGTAGATGTTCTGCCAGTCCTGCGCCCGGTCCTGGAACTTCTTCTGCGTGGCGGTGTCGCCCAGGGCGCCCGCGAACGCCGACAGCGCGAAGTCGTCGGTGTCGTACTCGAGTTGGGTGGACGTCGTGGCGTACTCGTGGCAGCAGCCGTAGAGCGAGTTGGTGGGTAGGTAGCCGAAGGAGTCGAGGTACGTCACGCCGGGCGTGACGTCGGTGTCCGTCGTCTGTTCCGCGACCATGGCGGACAGGGCCGTCGACGTGTCGAAGTCCCGTGCGCCGAAGGCGTAGTAGGCGGCGAGCAGCGGTACGGCGGAGTCGCCGACCATGATGTGGGTCTCGGCGGTCTCCATGCCCCACTTGGTGAGCGTGCCGCCCTGCCGGTAGTCGTCGACGACCGACTGTGCCATGTCCGAAGCGGCCGACGGGTCCAGCAGCGCGGTGAGTTGGGCCTGTGAGCGGTAGGTGTCCCAGGTGGAGAAGTCGGCGTACTTCGCCGCGTGGCCGCTGTCCACGGTGTGCACCGCGCCGTCGAAGCCCCGGTAGGAGCCGTCCGCGTCGCTGATGACGGCGGGGAAGAGCGAGGCGTGGTAGAGCGCGGTGTAGAAGACCTTCTGCTGGTCCGGGGTGCCGCCGGTGACGGCGATCTTCGACAGCTCGGCGCTCCACGCCGCCGCCGCGGCCGTTTTGACGGCCGCGAAGGTCTTCCCGGTCACCTCGGTGTCCCGGTTGGCCGCGGCCTCCGCCACCGAGGTGTAGGAGATGCCGACCCGGGCCTCCACCGTCCTGTTGCTCGTGGTGTCGAACGTCAGGTACTCGCCGCCGGTGAAGGTGCCCGTGGCGGTGAAGGGGTGGTCGAAGGTGATCGCGTAGTAGAGCGTGATCGGGGTGGTGTCCTCGCAGAAGCCGGTGCTGGTGATCGACCCGGTCACCGTGTCGCCGCCGGA
>NZ_JBFACN010000024.1:0-127597 GCF_040640875.1 Streptomyces sp. NPDC021562 | reverse complement strand
CCACCGGCACCACCCCCACCTGGACCACCCAACCCACCACCCACCACACCCCCCTCCCCACCTACCCCTTCCAACACCACCGCTACTGGCTGGAGTCGAGCACGTCGGTCGCGACCGCACCGGCGCCCGCGGCCCAGCCGGCCGACGACGCTCCGCCGCCGGCCCGTGACAGGTTCTCCGCCCTGTCCGGGGACGACCTGCTCGACGAGTTGCTGAGCCTGGTCAGGGCGCACGCAGCCGTGGCCCTCGGGCACGATTCGCCCGCGCCCGTCGTCCCGGACCGGACCTTCCAGGAACTCGGCTTCGAGTCGTTGACGGCGGTCGATCTACGCAGGCGACTGGTCGCGGCGACCGGGCTGGAACTGCCGGTGAGTGTGGCTTTCGACCATCCGACGCCCTTGCTGCTCGCCGCTCATCTCGCCGAACTGGTAGCCGACCGCACTGAGTTGACCCATGCTTCCGACGACGAGTTGTTCGCGTTGATCGACGCCGACGGCTCCCAGGAGATGCAATGACGGACGAGGCCCGGCTGCGGGAGTACCTGCGCAAGGCGACCGCCGCGCTCCAGGAGGAGCGTCACAAGGTGACCGAACTCGGCGACCGGCTCGCGGCGGCGGAGCGGGCCCGGGGACTGGACCCGGTCGTGGTGATCGGCATGGGCTGCCGCTGGCCCGGCGGCATCGACACCCCGGAGGCGCTGTGGCGTGCGCTGCTGGCCGAACGGGACTGTCTCTCCGAGTTCCCCGCCGACCGTGGCTGGGATCCGGTCGGCCTGTACGACCCCGAGCCCGGGGTGCCCGGCCGGTGCAGTGTGCGCGAGGGCGGGTTCCTCGCCGAGGCCGGGACCTTCGACGCGGAGTTCTTCGGTTACACCCCGCAGGAAGCCGCCGGTACCGACCCGCAGCAGCGGCTGCTCCTGGAGACGGCGTGGGAGGCCGTCGAGAGCGCCGGGATCGATCCGACGACGCTGGCGGGGTCGCCGACCGGGGTGTTCGTGGGGCTGACCCCGCAGGGGTACGCGGGGACCGGTGGCGGGCGGGACAGACCGGAGGAGGGCACGGACCACCTGGCCGTCGGCACCCTGCCCAGTGCCGCGTCCGGCCGGATCGCCTACGCGCTCGGGCTGCACGGTCCGGCGCTCACCGTCGACACGGCCTGCTCCTCCTCGTTGTCCGCGCTGCACCTGGCCCGGCGTTCGCTGCTGTCGGGCGAGTGCTCGCTCGCGCTGGCCGCGGGGGTCACCGTGATGGCCGTACCCGATGTGTTCCTGGAACACAGCAGGCTGGGCGCGCTGGCGCGGGACGGCCGTACGAAGCCGTTCTCGGCGCGGGCCGACGGCGGCAACTGGGCCGAGGGCGCCGGGGTGTTGTTGTTGGAGCGGCTGTCCGACGCCGAGCGGTCGGGGCATCCGGTGCTGGCGGTGGTGCGCGGTACCGCGGTCGGCCAGAACGGCACCAGCAACGGGCTGGCCGTACCTAACGGACCGGGGCAACGCAGGGTGATGGCGACGGCGTTGGCCGATGCCGGACTGTCGGGCGCGGACGTCGACTACGTGGAGGCGCACGGTACCGGCACTCCGCTGGGGGATGTCATGGAGGCGGAGGCGATGCTGGCCGTCTACGGCCGCGCGCGCCCGCCGGAGCGTCCCCTGCTGTTCGGGTCGGTGAAGTCCAACCTGGGTCACACCCAGTCGGCGTCCGGCATGGCCGGTGTGATGAAGGCGGTGCTCGCGCTCGGGCACGGCACCGTGCCCGCGACCCTCAACAGTGAGCCGCCGCTGGAGACCGTGGCACGCTGCGGCGGGGTGCTGCGGCCGGTGCCCGCGGCCGTGCCGTGGCCGGCGACGGGACGTCCGGAGCGGGCGGCCGTGACGGCGCTGGGCGCGGGCGGCACCAACGGGCACGTCATCCTGGAGCGGGCGCCCCGCCCGGCCTGGCCGCCGTCCGGGGCGGCCCGGGACATCCGGCCGCTGCCCTGGCTGCTGTCCGCGCGCACCCCGGCGGCCCTGCGCGGGCAGGCCCGCAAACTGCTGCGCCATCTCGAGGCGCCCGCGGCGCAGTGGGCCGACGCGGACATCGCGCACTCCCTGGCCGTCACCCGCAGCGCCTTCCCGCATCGGGCGGCGGTCGCCGGCGGCGACCGGGGACAGTATCTGGCCGGACTGCGGGCGGTGGCCGACGGACTGCCGTCGCCGTGGGTGCGGTCGGGGACGGCCGCCACCGGCAGGACCGTGCTGGTCTGTGCCGGTCCGCCGGCTTCGGTGCTGCCGTCCTACGGGCAACTGCCCTGGGAGTGGGCGGCGTTCCGGGACGCGGTCGCCGATCTCGACGAGGCCGTGGCCCCGTACACGGACGGACGGCCGTTGGCGAAGCTGCTGGAACCGCCGGCGTCCGAGAGCGACGGACTGGTGGCCGCTTTCGCCCTGATCGTAGCCTATGCCTGGCTGTGGCAGGCCTGCGGGGTCAGTCCCGCCGCGGTGCGCGGCGAAGGGCTGCCAGGGCGCTGGGCCGCCGCGCACCTGCGCGGCGACCACACCCTCGGTGGCGCCCTCGCCGGACTCACCGACGGTGCGCAGGACCCGCCGTCCGAGCCCTCGGCCGCGCCGGGCCTGATCCCCCTCGCCGCCGTGTGCGACACGCAGCCGGCCTCCTTCGCCCTGCAGCTGGGCGCCGCCTTCGTCAGCGGGGTGCCGCTCGACCGGGAAGCGGCCTTCGGCGGAGCCGAGGCGCGCCGCGTCCCGCTGCCGACCTACGCGTTCACCGGGACGCACCACTGGTACGCGCAGCCCACTCCCACGATCCCGGAACAGAGGTGACCCCATGTCGCTGACCGACGCCGTGCTGTCCGGGGCCTCCCCCGACGACCTGCGACGCGCCACCCTCCCCTCGCACTTCACCGCCGCCCATCTGCGCGTCGAGGACGAGGAGGTCTTCGGTGACGCCGAGGACAAGGACGTGCGCCGTACCCTGCACGTCGGCGAGGTCCCCATGCCCGAACTCGCCCCGGACGAGGTACTGGTCGCCGTGATGGCCAGCTCGATCAACTACAACACCGTGTGGTCGGCGAAGTTCGAACCCCTCTCCACCTTCCGCTTCCTGCGCGCCTACGGCCGTGAGGGCGGCTGGGCGGCCCGGCACGACCAGCCCTTCCACGTACTGGGCTCGGACGCGGCCGGTGTCGTCGTCCGGACGGGTTCCGGTGTGCGGCGCTGGCGGCTCGGGGACCACGTGCTGGTGAACGCGGCCCGGGTGGACGACCAGGAGCCCGCCAACCAGGCGGACGGCATGCTGGGCGAACACCAGCTGGCCTGGGGGTACGAGACGAACTTCGGCGGGCTCGCCCACTACGCGGTGGCCCGCGCGAGCCAGCTCATCCCCAAGCCCCCGCACCTGACCTGGGAGGAGGCCGCGACGGTGCCGGCCTGCGCGGGGACGGCGTACCGCATGCTGGTCAGCGACCGCGGGGCGCGGATGAAGCAGGGCGACGTCGTGCTGATCTGGGGCGCGAGCGGCGGACTCGGCGCGTACGCGGCCCAGTTCGTGAAGAACGGCGGCGGGATCGCGGTGGGCGTGGTCGGCTCGGAGGAGAAGGCGGCGGCGGCCCGGAAGCTGGGGTGCGACGTGGTCGTGAACCGGCAGGAGATCGGCGTCGGCGACGACGCGGGTGACGACCCCGAGGCGACGCTGGAGGCGGGCAAGCGGATCGGGCGGATCGTCCGGGACGCGGTGGGCGCGGATCCCGACATCGTCTTCGAGCACGTGGGCCGGTCCACCTTCGGCATCTCGGTGTTCGTGGTCAAGCGCGGCGGAACGGTCGTCACCTGCGGTTCCAGCACCGGCTATGTGCACCAGTTCGACAACCGCTATCTGTGGATGCGGCTCAAGCGCGTCCTCGGCAGTCATGTCGCCAACCTCCAGGAACAGGTGGAGTGCGCCCGGCTGTTCACGCTCGGCGGGATCGTGCCGGCGCTGTCCTCGCTGTTCCCGCTCGCCGAGGTCGGCGAGGCGACCCGGCTGGTGCAGCTCAACCAGCACATCGGCAAGGTCGGTGTGCTCTGCCTCGCACCCCGGCCGGGCCTGGGCGTCACGGCGCCCGCGCTCCGTGACCGGATCGGCCCGGACGCCCTCAACCCGCTGCGAGAGTTCGCGGCCCGCGCGGCCGCCGTCGGCTGACCCGTATCCCGTTGTCTCCTTCGGATGTCCCTTCGGATGTCCCTTCGCATGTCCCTTCGGAAAGGCAGGACCCATGTCCGACTCCGTCCAGACGCTTCCCGTGCCGGAGGCCGTCGGCAAGCTGTACGACCGGCTCACCGTCACCGCCCTGAACGACGGCACCTTCAACCCGAACATCCACATCGGCTTCTGGGACACCCCGGACTCCGAGGCCACCTTGGAGGAGGCTGTCGACCGGCTCACCGACGTGCTGATCGAGCGGCTTCTGGTGGACGACTCGCACCAGGTCCTGGATCTGGGGTGCGGGGTGGGCGGGCCGGGGCTCCGGGTGGTGCGGCAGACCGGTGCCCGGCTCACCGGGGTCAGCATCAGCCAGGAGCAGGTGAAGACCGCCAACCGGCTGGCCGCGGAGGCCGGGCTCGCCGACCGGGCGGAGTTCCGGCACGCCGACGCGATGAAGCTGCCCTTCGAGGACGGCTCGTTCGACGCCGTGATGGCCCTGGAGTCGATCATCCACATGCCGGACCGGGAGCAGGTGCTCGGCGAGGTGGCGCGGGTGCTGCGGCCGGGCGGCCGACTGGTTCTCACGGATGTGTTCGAGCGGGCGCCCAGGAAGGAGACCCTGCACCCGTCCATCGGCAAGTTCTGCCGGAACTTCATGGTGACGCTCGCCGACGCCGACGACTATGTCGCCATGCTCCACCGAGCGGGTCTGCGGCTGCGCGGACTGCTCGACATCACCGAGCACACCATGCAGCGGACCTTCCGCGAACTGGCCCGGCCCACCGCGGCGGACGACCGTCCGGAGGCGCTGGGCCAGACCAACCTGCCCGACCTGTTCCGGCCGTCCGACATGGTGGGCGTGGACGAGTTCGGCTGCCTGCTGGTGGCGGCGGTACGTCCCTGACCCCGACCGGTGGTGCGGTGGCCTGAGGGGAGAGTGACGCCGCAGGTCACCGTTGCCCCGTTGCCAGCAGGCCGTCCGCCACCAGCCCGGCCAGGGCCCGCGCCCTGGCCAGCCGGTCCGCCTGCTCCATGTGCCGGGGGCTGCCCAGCAGCCGGGCGAGAGGTTCCTGGACCAGTCCTGACACGGGGGCGATGATGGCGAAGAACACGACGTCCATCGGGACCCGGGCCATGCGTCCGGATGCCATCAGCCTCTCGATGCTTGGCGCGACCAGGGCCAGCGTCGGTTCGATGTAACGCTGGTACAGATAGTCCAGCCGCTCGGTGTCCCGCGCGGCCTCGTCCGCCACCAGCATGGCGAGATGCGGTTCCCCACTGCTGACGCGGTAGAACTCCCGGACGAACTGCCGCACCACGTCCTCGTCGCTGCTCCCGGGTCCGGCCGGCACCATGCCCGCGAGCTGCCCCCCGAGCGCGGCGTCCACCACCGCCCGCCAGTAGGCCGCCTTGGAACCGTAGCGGTCGTTGATGAAGGTGGGCCCGACCCCGAGGCGGCGCGCCAACTCCCGCGCCGACGCCCGGTCGTAGCCGAGCTCCGCGAACGCCTCCAGGCCACGCAGCAGCACGTCCCGCTCCGCGGGCACCGCGGTGGAATCCGCCCTGGGGCGGCCGGGGCGTCGCGTCGTGCTCGGCTGGTCTCCCAAACGTCCTCCTCGGCCGGCTGTAGGGGCGTCCGCCCGCAGGTATCGCCAGCGTAGCCGCCCTGATCTTGCTCCCGAGCACCGGGCGCGTGCCGATCCGCGCTTGACACGGCCCTCCGGAGACTTAATCCTACAGGTGTAGGATTTCATTCACACCGGGCACCACGCCATCGGCGAGTACGAAACAGTTTCGTACGCTTACTCCAGGTGCCCGTGCCCCGTGAAGCCGTACCAAGGAGCCCTCGTGCACAAGACCACCATCGGCGCGGCCGCCGTCGCCTCCGCGCTCGTCGCCTCGCTCACCCTCGCCGCGGGCGGGCCGGCGACCGCGACGACCGCCGGCCCGGCCCCGGCGCACTCCACCGCCTCCCCGCAGGGGCTGTCCCGGACCGGCGTCCCGGTACTCGTCGACCCCGAGGCGAACCTCACCTACGACCCCGGCCGGCCCAACCAGTCCTGGTACGTGACCGCCCACGTGACGGCCGGCGGCCACCGGTACGGCTTCCTCGCCCACTACCTGAACGCCGGTTTCGGCAAGCAGGGCGGCGCCATCTCGAGGGTGTCCGTGGTCAACGAGGACACCGGCTGGTACACGAGGTCGGAGATCCCCCTGCCGCTGGGAACGGGCCTGTCCGACAAGAAGGGCGTGGACATCCACACCGACAACCTCACCTGGACCGGCGACGCCAAGGAGATGAAGCTGCGCGCCAAGGTCCCGGAGGGGACCATCGACGTCACGCTGCGCCCCCGCGGAAACGTCCTCTACAACCTGGGGACGGGGTATTTCCCCATGTTCGGCGACGCGAAGTACGCGAACTACGAGTACGCGCTGCCCACGGTGGACACCTCCGGGACCCTGACCGTCAACGGCCGCACCGAGAAGGTCCGCGGGCAGTCCTGGCTGGACCGCCAGTGGGGCCCGCTCCCCGACCTCACCACGGGTCGCGCCTCCTGGTCCTGGATGAACCTCAACCTGTCCAACGGTGACAAGGTCAGCGTCTGGAACCAGGAGTACGACGGCAGGAAGAACAACTTCGCGACCATCCTGAAGCCCGACGGCACCCAGACCCTCACCGAGGCGACCCTCACCCCCGACGAGTCCACCCGCTGGACCAGCCCGACCACCGGCAAGAGCTACCCCACGCGCTGGAAGGTCGGCATCCCCGGTGCGGACGCCGAGCTGAACGTCAGGGTCTACGCCGAGAACCAGGAACTGCTGGTCCCTTCCCCCGGCTACGAAGGCAGCGCCAAGGTCACCGGCACCTATGGCCACCGGCCGGTCACCGGCACCACCTACGTCGAGATCACCAGCGGAAAGTAGCGCCGATCAGCCGACGGCCCCGGCTCCGGCTCCGCCGGGGGTGGAGCCGGGGCCGTCGGCGGGCACGGGACCGCGCGCAGAGCCCTACGGCAGCCTGATGCCGAGCCGCTCGGCGAGTTCGCCGGCGCTGACGCCGTACGTCTCACGGATCCGTACCCCCGCCGGGCCGACGTCGAAGACGCCGTGGTCGGTGTAGACGCGGCTGACGCAGCCGACGCCCGTGAGCGGGTAGCTGCACCGCGGCACCAGCTTGGGCTCCCCGGCGCGGGTGAAGAGGGTCATCATCACGTACACGTCCTTGGCGCCGATGGCGAGGTCCATGGCGCCGCCGACCGCGGGGATGTCGTCCGGCCTGCCGGTGTGCCAGTTGGCGAGGTCGCCGTCGAAGGCGACCTGGTAGGCGCCGAGGACGCAGACGTCCAGGTGCCCGCCGCGCATCATCGCGAAGGAGTCGGCGTGGTGGAAGTACGCCGCGCCCGGCAGCTCCGTCACCGGGACCTTGCCGGCGTTGGTCAGGTCGGGGTCGATAGCGTCGCCCTCGGCCTTCGGCCCCATGTTGAGCATGCCGTTCTCGGTGTGCAGCACCACCCCGGAGCCGGCCGGCAGATGGTCGGCGATCTTCGTGGGCTGCCCGATGCCGAGGTTGACGAAGGCACCCGCCGGGATGTCACGTGCGATCACGGCGGCCAGTTCGTCCATCGACAGCCGGTGATCGGTGGACGGGGTGGTCATCGCGCCCCCTGCACGGTGTAGTGCCGGGCCGCCACCTGGACGATCCGGTCGACGTAGATGGACGGGGTGACGACGGCCTCGGGGTCGAGCTTTCCGGGCTCGACGACCTGTTCGACCTGGACGACGGTCGTCGTCGCGGCCGTGGCCATGACGGGTCCGAAGTTGCGGGCCGTCTTGCGGTAGACGAGGTTGCCCAGCGTGTCCGCGATGTGCGCGCCGATCAGGGCGTAGTCACCCTTGATCGGGTACTCCAGCAGGTACGTGCGGCCGTCGATCTCCCGCACCTCCTTGCCCTCGGCCAGTGGCGTGCCGACCGCGGTCGGGCAGTAGAAGGCACCGATGCCGGCTCCGGCCGCGCGCATCCGCTCGGCGAGGTTGCCCTGGGGCACGACCTCGAGTTCGATCTTCCCCGCGCGGTAGAGGTCGTCGAAGACCCAGGAGTCGGCCTGGCGCGGGAAGGAGCACAGCACCTTGCGCACCCGGCCCGCGGCCAGCAGCGCGGCCAGGCCGACGTCGCCGTTCCCCGCGTTGTTGGACACGATCGTGAGGTCCTGCGCGCCCTGGCGGATGAGCGCGTCGATCAGGTCGAACGGCATCCCGGCCAGGCCGAACCCGCCGACCAGGACGGTTGAGCCGTCCTCGATCCCGGCGACCGCCGCGTCGGCGTTCTCGACGATCTCCGTCCGGCTCACCGGGCCGCCCCCGTGACGTCGCAGTTCTCCAGGACGACGGCCAGGCCCTGGCCGACCCCGATGCAGATCGCGGCGACGCCGTAGCGCTGCCGCGTCTCGCGGAGCACCTTGGCGAGCGTGGCGAGGATGCGTCCCCCGGAGGCACCGAGCGGGTGGCCGATCGCGATGGCGCCGCCCTTCTGGTTGACGAGGGTGGGGTCGATCTTCCACGCGTCGAGGCAGGCGAGCGACTGCACGGCGAAGGCCTCGTTGAGTTCGACCGCACCGACCTGGTCCCAGCCGATCCCGGCCCGCGCCAGGGCGCGGTTGGAGGCCTCGACCGGGGCGTAGCCGAAGGCCTGCGGCTCCAGCGCCATCACGCCGCGGCCTGCGACACGGGCGATCGGGTCGGCCCCGATCGTGGCCGCCGCCTTCTCGCTGCCCAGCAGTACCGCGGCTGCCCCGTCGTTGAGCGGGCTGGCGTTGCCCGCGGTGATCGTGCCGCCCTGCTCCGGCGTACGGAAGACCGGCTTGAGCCCCGCCAGCACCTCCGGAGTCGATCCGGCCCGGATGCCCTCGTCGCGCGTGAGGTCGGCGCCGTCGACCGGCACCACCAGGTCGTCGTAGAACCCCGACTCCCACGCTGCGTGGGCGAGTTGGTGGGAGCGGGCGGCGAAGGCGTCCTGGCGTTCGCGGGAGATCCCGAAGCGTTCCCGGAGCTGCTCGTTGGCCTCGCCGAGGCTGACCGTCCACTCCTCGGGCATCCGCGGGTTGACCAGCCGCCAGCCGAGCGTGGTGGAGACGGCGGTGACATCACCGGCCGGGAAGGGCTTCGGCGGCTTGGGCAGGACCCACGGCGCGCGCGTCATCGACTCCACGCCGCCGGTGAGCACCACCTCGGCGTCGCCGGACTCGATGGTGCGGCTGGCCGTCATCGCCGCGTCGAGGCTCGATCCGCACAGGCGGTTGACCGTGGTGCCGGGCACGCTCACCGGGAGGCCGGCGAGCAGCGCGGCCATGCGGCCGACGTTGCGGTTCTCCTCGCCGGCGCCGTTGGCGTTGCCCCACACCACGTCGTCGACGGCGGCGGGGTCGAGGCCAGGCACCTTCGCGAGCGTCGAGGTGATCGCGGCGGCGGCGAGGTCGTCGGGGCGGACGCCGGCCAGCGCCCCGTTGAAGCGGCCGAAGGGCGTCCGGGTCGCGGCGTACAGGAAAGCGCTCATGGCAGCGACGCTAGTCCCTGGCCGCGATATTCTGAAGTACGCATATCGAAGCCGATTGAGATGGATGGCATATGGATCTGCGGCATCTCCGGTACTTCGTGGCGGTGGCCGAGGAACGCCACTTCGGCCGCGCCGCCGAGCGGCTCCACATGGCGCAGCCACCGCTGTCCCAGCAGATCCGGCAGCTGGAGGCCGAGCTCGGCGTGGAGCTGCTGCGGCGCACCACGCGCCGCGTCGACGTCACCGAGGCGGGCCGGGCCTACCTGGAGCGGGCGCGAGCGATCCTCGCCGACGTCGACGAGGCCGCCCACCACGCACGGCTCGTCGCGTCCGGCTCGGTGGGGCACCTCGCGATCGGCTGCGTGGGCTCGGCGACGTACAGCCTGCTGCCCGCGCTCTCACGGCGGCTGACGGAGCAGCTGCCCGGCGTCGACTTCTCCTTCCGCGGCGAGATGCTCGCGCCCGACCAGGTCGAGGCGCTGCGCACCGGCGCGATCGACGTCGCGCTGCTGCGGCCGGCGGCGGCCGACCTCTCCCTCACCGTGCACACCCTCCGCCGGGACCGGCTCGTCGTGGCGGCACCGGTCGAGCACCCCCTCGCCCGCCGGAAGCGGCTTCGGGTCACGGACCTGGCCGACGCCGACCTGATCGTGCACTCCGCCGACCGCCGCTCGGTGATGTACGACGTCGTCCTGGGCCTGCTGCGCGACGCCGGTGTCGAGCCGCGCATCCGCCACGAGGTCGGTGAGACCTCGACCCTGGTCACGCTCGTGGCCGGCGGCCTGGGGGTCGCGGTCGTGCCCGAGCCGGTGACCGCGCTGGCACTCGACGGTGTCGCCTATCTGCCGCTGTCCGGGGCCGACGCACGCGTGGAGCTGGCCGTGGCGCACCGCGCCGACCGTTCGGAACCGCACCTGGCGCGCACCGTGGGGATCATCCGCGCGGCGATCTGAGCGACCTCTGCCCGAGCGGCCTGTTCGCCGGCGATGCCGCTCCGACCCGTGACTGAACGACCCGGGTCGGGCGCTCAGCGGCCGATGCCGTCCAGCTCGGTCACGTCCTCAGGGGAGAGGGCGAGTCCCGCGCCGGCGACGTTCTCGCGCAGGTGCGCCGTCGACGACGTGCCGGGGATGAGCAGGATGTTGGGTGATCGCTGCAGCAGCCAGGCCAGTGCTACGGACATCGGGGTCGCCCGCAGCCGAGCGGCGACCGTCGAGAGCGCCGAGGCCTGGAGCGGGGTGAAGCCGCCGAGGGGGAAGAAGGGCACGTAAGCGATCCCGTCGGTGGCGAGCCGGTCGATGAGCTTGTCGTCGTGCCGGTGGGCGAGGTTGTACATGTTCTGCACGCACACGATCGGCGCGATGCGCTGTGCCTCGGCGACCTGCTCCTCGGTCGCGTTGCTGACCCCGAGGTGGCGGATCAGCCCCTGCTGCCGGAGTTCGACGAGCGTCTCGAACGCCTCGCGGAGCGAGCCCGGCTGGGGACCTTCGGCGTTGCCGAGCCGCAGGTTCACCAGGTCGAGGACGTCGAGCCCGAGGGAGCTGAGGTTGTCGTGGACCTGGCGGCGCAGATCTTCGGGTCGCCGGGCCGTGGGCCAGCCGCCCCGTTCGTCGCGGGTCGCGCCCACCTTGGTGACGAGGTGCAGCGACTCGGGATAGGGGTGCAGGGCCTCGCGGATCAACTCGTTGGTGACACGCGGACCGTAGGCGTCGCTGGTGTCGATGTGGGTGATGCCGAGGTCGACCGCTTCGCGCAGCACCGCCAGGGCACCCGCGCGATCCGCCGGCGGCCCCATCACCCCCGGGCCGGCCAGCTGCATCGCCCCGTAGCCGAACCGGGTGACGGTCAGGTCGCCCAGGGACCAGGTGCCGCCGGGAAGGGAGGGGGTGGGTGTGCTCATCGTGCGGCTGCCTTTCGTCGTCATGCTTCGGGGGTGGCGTCCGTTGCCTCCCTGCATCAGCATGGGAGCGGAACTTCCTGTCGGGAAGTAGGCACTCAGAAGTGCGTAACCCACCCATCGGTGAGAGGTGCGAGCGATGACGACGACGGCGGCTCAGAAGAGGGCTCAGGCCAAGGTGGAGTACAACGCGTTCCTGGCGGGGTGCCCCAGCCGGCAACTGCTCGACCGCATCTCGGACAAGTGGGTCGTCCTGATCCTGTGCGCGCTGGGCGGCGACCACGGGCCCGGTCCCGGCGACGCGGCAGCCGGCCCGCCGAAGGCGATGCGGTACTCCGAGCTGTCCCGTCTGCTGGCCGGGGTCAGCCAGAAGATGCTGACCCAGACGCTGCGGTCGCTGGAGCACGACGGGCTGCTCACCCGCACGGTCACGCCGACGGTCCCGGTCACCGTGACCTACGAGCTGACCGAACTCGGCCACTCACTCCACCACATGACGCGCGGGCTCAGAACCTGGGCGCAGACCCACATGGCAGAGGTCCTCGCACACCGCGAGAGCCACGACAGCCACCCGTCCTGACCCGCACGGCCGTGCACCACGCGGGCCGCTCCTGCGGGCCCGGCTCCTGGTCGCACCGGGCACGGCCGGACCGCGACGCCGGGAAGGAGCGGCGTTCGGTGCGTGCAGAAGGACCCTAGGTACGCCTGACCGGTACGCGCCAGCGCAGGGCCGTGCCGCCGGCCGGCGGGCAGTCCCAGTCCATTCGGCCGCCCAACTGCTCCGCCCGCTCCGCCATGTTGCGCAGCCCGCTGCGGCGGCCGTCCGGCGGGATGCCCACGCCGTTGTCCCGGACCGTCAGCAGCAGTTCGTGTCCGTCGGTGGACAGGCTCACGTCGGCGCGGTCGGCGCGGGCGTGCCGGGCGATGTTGGTGAGGGACTCGGAGAGGACGGCTGTCACGTGGTCGGCCGTCTCCCTGGGCACGTCGGTGTCGAGCAGCCCCTCCATGCGGACGCTCGGGGCGAATCCGAGGACCTGCGCCGCCTCCCCCGCCACCCGTACGGTGCGGGCCCGCAGGCCGGTCCCGGCGCCGTCCTCCCGGGCCCGCAGGCCGAAGATCGTCGACCTGATGATCTTGATGGTCTCGTCCAGGTCGTCCACGGCGCGTGCCACGCGTTCGGCCGCCTCGGTGTGCTCGATGAACCGGCCCGCGCTCTGCAGGGTCATCCCCGTCGCGAACAGCCGTTGGATGGCGAGGTCGTGCAGGTCGCGGGCGATGCGGTCGCGGTCCTTGAGCACCGCGACCTCCGCCGCGTCCTGCCGTCGTTCCGCCAGCTCCATGGCTACGGCCGCCTGGGCCGCGAAGGCCTGGAGGGTCTCGCTCTCGGTCGCGGTGAACACCGGGCGCCCGGCCTCCCGCGACAGCAGGAGCACACCTCGGACACCGCCCTCGCCGGTGCCGATGGGCACGCCCACGGCGGGGCCGAGCCCCTGGAAGCGGGGCGGTTCCTGCGAGATGCGGGCGTCCTGGGACACGTCGTCGCTGACGGCCGGGGCGGCCCCGGAGAAGGCGAGCCCCATCAGGGTGCTCTCCAGGGGCAGCACCAGCCCCCGGTGCGCCTCGGCGTCCAGCCCGACGGCGATCTCCACGGTCAGCGATCCGGTGCCCGCCACCGGCAACGCCACCGCGGCCAGCGCCGACCCGGTGATCTCGGCGGCCCGTTCCGCGATGAACGCGAGCACCTCGGCACGGCCGGCGCCCGACATCAGGCTGTGGGTGATCTCCGCGTTCGTCCGCAGCCACCGTTCGCGCAGCCGGGACTCCTCGTACAGGCGGGCGTTGTCGATGGCGACGCCGGCCGCGACCGCGAGGGTCGAGATCACCGACACGTCTTCCTCGTCGAACTGTGTCCCGCCGCGCTTCTCGGTGAGGTACAGGTTGCCGAAGATCTGGTCGCGGACCCTGATGGGAACACCGAGGAAGGTGTTCATCGGCGGGTGGCCGGGCGGGAAGCCGTACGAGGCGGGGTGGTCGGAGATCTTCGCCAGGCGCAGCGGCTCGGGGTGGCGGATCAGTTCACCGAGGATGCCGTGGCCCTCCGGGTACGGGCCGATCCGGGCGATCCGCTCCTCGGCGACACCGACCGTGTGGAACGCGGACAGCCGCCTGCCGTCCGGGCCGATGACGCCCAGGGCCGCGTACTCGGCGTCGACCAGGGCCGCGGCCGCCTCGACGATGCTGCGCAGCGCCTGCTCCAGGTCCAGCTCCCGGCCGACCGACAGCACCGCCTCCAGCAGGCTGTGCACCCGGTCCCGCGTGCCACGCGCCGCGTCCAGCCGCGCCTGCAGCTCCTCCAGCAGCTCGTCCAGCCTCAGCTGCGGCAGCCGTACGCGCGCCTCCTCGGGGCTTCCCACCAGCGTCTCCTCGGTCTGCGGGCGGGCTGACACCGGCCGCTCGGTTCGGTGGGTCACGCTACCGGCCTCCGCGGACCGTGGTAACCCACCGGGGCGCCGAGGTGGGGGCCCACCGGGCGGCCGGACGGTCCCGGCGCCGGGTCAGGACGTCAGGCGGTGATCCGGCGCCCGGTGACCGTGCCCGGCTCGACGCGCATCCAGAGGTCGCGGTGCCCGCCGGACCACGGTGCGCTGTACGCCTGCTCGTCGAGGCGGCGGGTCTCGTCCGGCGCCGTGACGACGTGGGCCTCCCCGCGGACCAGCACGCTCCAGCCGGTGCTGAACGCGTCGTCGATGCGGTCGACCTCGAAGGCCACCTGATGACCGGCGGCCAGGGACGGGGTCGCGCCGGAGGCGGTCCGGAAGACGACCGCGCCGTCTACGACGCTGTAGTTGACGGGCACGACGACCGGCCCCGATGCGGTCGGCAGTGCGATTCTGCCGACGCCGTGGGTGCCCAGCAGCGCCGTGCACTCCGCTGCTCCCAGTTCCGTGAACTCGGCCTCGGGGGCGGCCTGTTCCGGACCGGGCGGCAGGTCTGCGCTGCCCCCGGTGAGCTGCGCCACCGTCGTCTCCAGGGCTGCGGCGAGGCCGAGCACCGTCCCCCTGTTCGGACTGGCGCAGGGGTGCTCCTCCAGGTGCTTCAGGTAGCTGGACGCCATGCCCGCCCGAGCCGCCGTCTCCTGGCGGGTCAGGCCGAGTTCTGCGCGCCGGGCGGCGAGCCGGCGGCCCAGGTCACCGCGGGGGCGTTCCACCGTGGTCCCGGTGTCGTGCCGTGTCGTGTCGTCGCGTCCCGTGCCGGGCCGGGTCCCTCCGGACATGGCCGTCACGTCCTTTCGTCAGGCCGTGCGCACGGCGACGGCCTCGTGCTGCTCCTCCCCGAGCACGACCTTGAGGGCGCCGGTGGTGCCGGCGTGCGCGAAGACCTCGTAGGCCTCCGCCATGCGGTCGAGCGGGAAGGTGTGGGTGACGAGCTGCGTGGTGGGCAGCCGTCCGGCGGCGGCCATCCGCAGCAGGGTGGGGGTGGAGTGGGTGTCGACCAGGCCGGTGGTGACGGTGACGTCCTGGCTCCACAGGTCTTCCAGGTGCAGGGTCGCCGGCCTGCCGTGCACGCCGATGTTGGCGACGTGCCCGCCGGGCCGGACCATGCGGGTGCACAGCTCGAAGCTCTCCGGCACGCCCACCGCCTCGATGACGACGTCGGCGCCCAGCCCGTCGGTCAGGTCGGCCACCAGCTGCCGGGGCGCTTCGTGCACGTCGGCCACCGCGTCGGCACCGAACCGGTGAGCGGCCTCCAGCCGGGCCGGGGCCAGGTCCACCGCGATGATCCGCTCCGGCGAGAACAGCCGGGCCGTGACGATCGCCGCGAGACCGATGGGCCCGGCGCCGACGACGGCGACGGTGTCGCCGGGGCGGACGTGTCCGTTGAGGACGCCCACCTCGTAGGAGGTCGGGAAGATGTCCGCGAACAGGACGGCGTCCTTGCTGTCGAGAGTGGCGGGCAGGGTGTGGACCGACAGGTCCGCGAAGGGAACCCGGACGTACTCGGCCTGGGTGCCGTCGACGAGGTGGCCGAGGATCCAGCCTCCGCCGCCGCGGCACTGGCCGTACATCCGCTCCCGGCAGTAGGAGCAGCGCCCGCAGGAGCTGATGCAGGAGATCAGCACCCGGTCGCCGGGGCGTACGGTGCCCACGTCGCTGCCCACCTCGACGATCTCGCCGACGGCCTCGTGGCCGAGGACCGTGCCGGGCTCCACCTCGGGCACGTCGCCCTTGAGGATGTGCAGGTCCGTGCCGCAGATGGTGACGGCCCGGACCCGCACGATCGCGTCGGTGGGCTCCTTGACGGCCGGGTCCGGGACCTCTTCCCAGGCGGACTGCCCGGGTCCGTGGAACACGAATCCCTTCATGACGCTCCTCATCCCGCTGGTCGGTCGCGGAGCCGGGGCCCGGTGGCGAGTGGCGGCTGCCGGCAGTCGGCCGGCCGCCTTCCGGGCACCGGGTTTGCCCCGCACGTCCAGCCTGCCCGGGGTGGCGGGAGCCCGGCTTGGGCCGGTCGGGCCAGTCACCCGGGACCTTCGCGCGGAAACCCGGGTGGACCGCCGAGGGCCCGTCGGGTCCGCACGACGGGGACCGTTCGGCCCTTCCGCGGCATCCTCTGCGGGGCTTCGATCTGACTATGTCCGAGAACCACCCGCGGCCCGCGGCCTCCCTCACCGTACGCACCGTCGACGGGACGACCGTGGTGACGCTGTGCGGAGAACTCGACCTCCTGGCGGCGGTCCCGCTGCGGGCCCGGCTGGACGCCCTGACGAGGGAGCCGCACCCGGATCTGGTCCTGGACCTGCGCCCCGCGACCTTCATCGACTGCTCCGGGCTCGGGGTGCTGTGCCGCGCCCGCAACCGGGTCGGCGCACGGTGCGGGCGGCTCCGGCTCGTCACCGACGGACGGGTCCTGCGGATCATCCGCGCTGCCGGGCTGGACGGTGTGTTCGAGCTGCACCCGCGGCTGCCCGACTCGCTCACCGCGCCCCCGGCCGTCGGCGTCCTCCCCCCGGCGACGGCCTGAACGGCTCTCCCGGATCGGTGCGGACGAGGGGTGGCGGACCGTGCCCACGGTCAGCGCAGTCGGCGCAGATAAGGGTCGTGGGGCCGGCGCGGCAGCAGGCGCACGCGGGCGTCGAGCACGGTGACGTGGCCGGGCGCGGCGAGGACCGGGTTGAAGTCGGCCTCGGCGAGCTGGGGAAGGTCCGCGGCCATCCGCGACAACCGCAGCAGGAGCTGTTCCAGGGCTTCGAGGTCGACGGGGGCGCCGCCGTCCGCGCCGAACAGGAGCGGGGCGCAGCGCGGCGCCGTGATCAGGTCGTGCACGTCGTGGTCGGTGAGCGGGGCGAGCCTCGCGGCGTGGTCGGCGAGGATCTCGGTGGCCGTCCCGCCGAGCCCGAAGAGCACGAGCGGGCCGAAGACCTCGTCCTGGGCGACGCCCGCGAACAGTTCGGTGCCGCGGGGGGCCAGCGGCTGGAGGACCACCCCGGTCATCAGGCCCTCGAACCGGGTGGCCAGGTCCCGGAAGGCGGCGCGCACCTGCGCGTCGCCGCGCAGGTCGAGGTGGACCGCGTGCTGCTGCGTCTTGTGGAGCAGCCCCGGCCAGTGGGCCTTCATGACCACGCGTCCGTCGAAGCCGCGCAGCCGGCCTGCGGCGAGCACGGCCTCGTCCTCGGTCTCGGCCCAGGCCCACGGGAGCTGCGGGATGCCGTAGCAGGCCAGCAGGTCGGCGCAGGTGCGCGGGTCGAGCGGGCCGCCGTCCGGCGAGGTCCGCAGGTGGTCCTCGACGAGGGTGCGGGCGCGGTGGGTGTCGACGTCGGGGAGTTCCGGGACGGTGCCCGCGGGACGGGCGAGCCAGGCCGTACGGCGGGCGGCGTGGGCCAGTGCGCGGGCCGCGGCCTGGGGGTCGGCGTAGGAGGGGATCGTGCCGCCCTCGGCGGGCAGCAGTTCGACCGGCCGCTCCTGCTCCAGTCGGACGACGGCGACCGGCCGGGGGCGGGGCCCGGGTGTCCGGGTGAGAGCGCGCACCAGGTCGTCACCGGTCGCCTCGGCGACCGCGGTGGGTACGAGGGCCACCAGGACGGCGTCGATGCCGGGGCACCGCACGAGCCGGTCCACGCACGCGCCGAGCTGTTCCTCGGTGACCGCGGCGGTGGCGTCCACGGGGTTGCCGGTCGCGGCGCCGCCCGGCAGTACGGCGAGCAGGTCGTCGACCGTCTCCGCGGTGAGCGCCGGCAGGGCGAGCCCGGCCTCCGCGCAGGCGTCGGCCGCCAGCACTCCCACGCCGCCCGCGTTCGTGACGATCGCGACCCGGCATCCGCCGGGCAGCGGCTGGGAGTGCAACAGAGCAGCGGCTTCGAGGAGTTCGCCGACGGAGCGGGTGGCGGTGATGCCGGCCTGGGTGAACAGGGCCTGCCGGGTCATGGTGCGGGTGGCGGCGGCCGCGCTGTGCGAGGCGGCGGCACGCCGGCCCGCGTCGGTACGGCCCGCGTCGACGGTCAGCACCGGCATCCGGCGGGTCACCCGGCGGGCGGTACGGGAGAAGGCGCGCGGGTTGCCGAAGGACTCCAGGTGCAGCAGGGCCAGGTCGGTGCGGCCGTCGCTCTCCCACCACTGGAGCATGTCGTTGCCGCTGACGTCGTACTTGTCGCCGAGCGAGGCGAACGAGGAGACGCCGACGCCGAGCCGGGACAGCCCGTCGAGCAGGGCGATCCCGATACCGCCGGACTGTACGGCGACCCCGGCGCTGCCCGGCAGCGGATGGCCGGCGGCGAACGTCGCGTCGAGGCGCAGCTCGGGTTCGGTGTTGGAGACGCCCAGGCAGTTGGGGCCGACGAGACGCATGCCGTGGGCGCGGCAGGCCGACAGCAGGTCTCGGGCCTGGTCCGCGTCGAGACCGGAGGCCACCACCAGCAGGGCCCGTACCCCGGCCTTGCCGCATTCCTCGGCGGTGGCCGCCACGGCGGCCGCGGGCACGGCCAGGACCGCCAGGTCCGGGGTCCGTGGCAGCGCGCCGACGGACGGGTGGCACGGGACGCCGAGGAGCGAACTGGCGCCGGGGTTCACCGCGAAGAGCCGCCCGGTGAACCCGCCGGAGCGCAGATGGTGCAGGATCGCCCGGCCGACCGAGCCGGGCCTGCGTCCCGCGCCGACGACCGCGACCGCCTGGGGCCGCAGGAGGGGCAGCAGACTGGCCACGTCGGCCGCGCGGCCCCGGGACTCCACGGCCGAGAGGTAGGCGTCGTCCTCGGTGAGCCGGATGACGCAGCGCGTCTCGGGCCCTTCGAGGCGGCGTTCCATGCGCAGCCCCAGGTCGGCGAAGAGGCGGAGCACCTCGCGGTTCTCGCTGAGCGCGTCGGCGGTGAAGCCGGTGACGCCCTCGGCGCGGGCCGCGGAGACCAGGTGCTCGACGAGCAGGGTGCCGACCCCGCGGTGGTGCATCCCGTCGGACACGGCGATGGAGACCTCCGCGGTGTCCCGGCCCTCGCCGCCGGTGTCGTACTCGGCGACGCCGATCACTCCGTCCGGTGACAGCGCGACCAGGGCCAGGTGGCCCGGACGGGCCGGGGCGCAGGCGCGGTCCGCGGCCAGGGCGCCCGAGCGCCGGCTGACCGAGAAGAACCTGAGCCTCAGGTTCTCCGCGGACATCCGGTCGTAGAACTCCTCCAGCCGGTCGTGGTCCCCGGGCGCCGCGGGGCGGATGCACACGGTGGTGCCGTCCGCGAGCAGCGCGTGGACCGGGGAGAGGCTGAGCAGGTCGTCCGTCATCGGGTTCTCCTCCGGGCGTCTGTGGGCACTTCGAGCATCCAGCGGTCCGGCCAGGGACCGCATGGGCCGGCCGGGGTGCACCGGGGCCGGTCGGCCCACGCCGGGTCCGGCGGGCACCGGCGGCGGGGCCGGTGCGACCGGTCATGGTGGGGTCACACCGGTTCGGGCACGACGACGACCGGGCAGGCGGAGTGGTGCAGCACGCCGTGGGCGACCCGGCCCAGCTGGAGCCCGAAGGTCCGGGGGCGGCGCCGGGCGCCGACGACCAGGAGGTCGGCGTCGTGGGAGGCGGCCACGAGCACGGAGCGGGCGGGTCCCTCGACCGTGTGCCGGTGCACCTCGATGTCGCCGGGGACGTTCTCCAGCGCCGTGTCCAGGACATCCACCGCCTCCTGCTCGTGCAGCCGGGCGGCTTCCGGGGACATCAGGGGGTGGTCGGTGGTCTCGCGGGCGGGGACGCGCCAGGCCCGTACGGCGTCCAGGTTCGCCCCGCGCCGCCTCGCCTCCTCGCAGGCGAAGCGCACGGCCGGGGACTGCTTGCCGTGTCCCCCGACGCCCACCACGATCCTGCGGTGCAGCGGCGTCGTGGTCTGGTTGTCGTGGCTGCCGCGTACGACGACCGTCGGGCAGTGCGCGTGCCCGGCGAGGGTCAGGCTCACCGAGCCGAGCAGTGCCTCGGCGAGGCCGCTGCGTCCCCGGCTGCCCGTCACCAGCAGGGCGGCATCGCGGCTCTCCCGGACGAGCGCGTACTCGGCTTCCTCGGCCAGCACGTCGGTGGACACCGGCACGTCGGGCCGCCTGCGCCGGGCCCGCCGCGCCGCGGTCTCGACGATGTCCTCCGCCACGAGCTCCTCGGACGGCCGGTCCGGGTCCGCGGCGAGGTGGGTGCCCTCGTACCGCTCCCACAGCGAGGCGTACACGAGGCGCAGCGGCAGTCCGCGCAGGACGGCCTCGTCGGCCGCCCAGTCGAGGGCGCGCAGGCTCGGCTCGGAGCCGTCGACCGCGACGAGGACCGGCAGGGGCACGGTTGCCTTCATGATGTCTGCTCCTCGGGAGTAAGGGGTGGGGCGGGGGCGGTACGGGGCATGGTCGCTGCCTCCTGAACGGGGTTCGGGTACGAGCGTCGTCCTGTGACGGGACGTCCGGCAGGGGTCGCACGTCCCCCCGGGGGCCCGATCGGCCCTGGCCGGGGTCAGCGCAGCCAGCGGCTGCGGCGGACCAGCGGGAGCTGCGCCCAGGGCCGCCCGAGGCCGAGGGTGTCGCCCGCGGAACCGGCGGCCAGGGCGATCAGGACGACGGCGTAGAGGACGTGGTAGTCGGCGAACGGATTCGTCGACATGCTCGGCGAGCCGTCCACGAGGTGCCGGGCGGGCGGCCATTCGGCCAGCCACATCAGCGCCATCATGAGGGTGCCCGCGACGGCCGCGAAGCGCAGCGCCACACCGGCGAGGAGGGCGACGCCGATCCCGAGCAGGCCGAGCATGAACAGCCGGTCCGCCCAGGGGTCCCCCGCCCAGGAGTGGAAGGTGGACCGCATCGGGCCGGCGGCGACGGAGCTGAGGAAGCCCTTGGTCGGTGAGCCGCCGTCGATCCAGCCCTTGCCGGAGGCGGTGGCGTAGCCGAGTCCGAAGGTCTTGTCGAGGAACGCCCACAGGAAGACGAACCCGGTGAGCAGCCGCAGCGAGGCCAGTGCGAGGGCCGCCGCGGTGTGGGTGCCGGTCCGCGCCGACGCCCGGGACTCGGACGCGGACGTGTCCACGTTCCCGCGCGAGGACGGGCGGAAGGACGGCAGGCGGAAGCCGGAGTTGCGGTGCGGGTGCTCGTGCACGGCCATGACGGTGGTCCCTTCGGGGAGAGGCGGGGCTGTGCGTGCGCTCTCTGACGCCTCTCACTGTGGCCGCGCGCAGCCCCGGCCGCCGGATGCCGAAGGTCGGTACGGACGGGCCCGAACGGCCCTGTGCACAGGGGCCGTTGAGGGTACGCCGCCGAGGCTCGAACGGTCCGCCCGTGACCTGATGTCCCGTCAGTTCCGCTGGTGTCGCGGGAATGTGGCCGCTGCCCGGCCCGGCCGGTGGCGTCTCGGCGGTTCCCTACGGCGCGGGGGCACGGGTGTGCGCGAGGGTCTCCACGGCCGCGGCGACCCGCCGGGGGTCGGAGATCATGGTGAGGTGGCGGGCCCGGGGGATCAGGGTGGGCGGCGGCGCGCCGATGCGGTGGGCGGTCCCCCGCGGGGTCTGCTTGCTGAACACGTCGTCCTCGGCGCCGAACACGACGGACTTGGGAATGCGGACGGCCGCGAGTCGGGCCACCCGACCGGCGGGGAGACCGGGTACGCCCTGGCCGAGCATGGTCCACAGCGCGGCCTCGGCGCCCGGCACCCGCAGCGGCCGACGCCACTCGTCGACGCCGGCCGCGTCCAGACGCGGGCAGGCCGGGCCGCACTGGGCGTCGTAGAAGGAGCGGATCAGCGGGTCGACGCCGAGGCCGAGCCGCAGCAGGCTGGTGCAATACGGGTCGACCAGCAGGTACTTGAGGGCGGACGGCGGACCGGCGCCGGTGTCCAGGGCGTCCCCGTCGAGCAGCATCACGCTCCCGATCCGCCTCGGGGCACGCAGGGCCGCCTCCGCGACGACCGCGGCACCACTGGAGTGGCCCACCAGCAGCGGGCGTTCGCCGGGGCCGCCGAGGTGCACGGCGCTGAGGAAGCCCAACAGCTGACGGGTGAGGTGGTCGACGGTGTAGGGGCCGCGGCGTTCGCTGTACCCGTCGCCGGTCAGGTCGAGCGCGTAGACCCGGTGATCGCGGGCGAGGAGGGGGGCCAGGCGCGCCCAGGTGTCCGCCTGCTCGAAGGCACCGTGGACGAGGACGACGGGCGACCCGCTCGTGCCCCAGGTCCGGTAGCGGGTGCGGATGTCCGCCGCCTGCACGTAACGCAGCCCTTCGGGCGGCGCGGCGCGCCCCGCGGTGAACGCGTTGAAGACCAGGGAAACCATGGTCACGACCGCCAGCGCGAAAGCGCTGACGGACACCACGCGCCGCACCCACCACGCAAGGCGCCCCCGGCGGCGCGGCGGTGCGCTCCGCGCCACGTCGGCGGCCGTCGGCCGGAGTGCGGCCGGCCCGGTCTGAGATCCGGATTCCACGTCCATTCCCTGTCCGTCCTCGTCGGCGGTCCGACGACCGACACCTTGGGGCGAAGCCCCGCCGGGGGTCCCGGCTCAGAAGCCGGGGAAGACCCGTCGTAGATCGTCCAGCGTCAGTGCGCCCCCGGTGAGGGTCACGCCCGGCGGGGTGTGTGCGGGGGCGTGGCGGCCGGTCGTGAGGCGCAGCCACCACTCGGCGGGCGCGCTCAGCACCGCGTCGGGCTCGGCGGGTGCGTCGCCGAGCGCGACCGTCTCGTCGAGGGTGAGACCGAAGGACCTCTCGGGATCCGTGGTCCGGACCGTGAGGCGGACGGGACGGCCGTCCACGGCGTCGGCCCTGCCGAGGTGGCCGATGAGCAGACCCGCCTGGTCGAGCAGTGGCTCGGTCGCCTCCGGCGCCAGGACGGCCGCCGGATCGAAAGCGACCTCGATGTCCCAGGTGTGGAAGGTGGATTCACTGAGCCGCAGGCCCGCCGCCGTGGCCACGTCCACGGGCGTCGGCAGGAAGCCGAGGTCGATGCGCAGGGTCTCCCGCGTGTGCGCGTCGAGCTGCTCGTAGCGGCTCACCAGCGCCTCGTCGGCGGGTACGAAGCCCTCGGCCCGTTCGGCCGGGGACATCGCGTCCCAGCGCGCCCACACGGACTTGTTGAAGTCCATGTCCTTCGGGCCGGTGCCGTCCAGCGCCCCCTCGAGGACGGCCAGGGTGATCTCCGCGCCGCTGCCGAGGTGGCTGAGCACCTGCGACAGGTCCCAGTCCGCGGCTCCGGACCCCTTGGTGAGATCGGCGGCGGCCAGGTCGCGTACCCGTGCGGCGAGACGGTCGTGTCCGCTGCGCAGAGCGGCGATGATCCGGTCGGCACGTTCAGTCATGGGTGTCTCCAGGGTGGTGGACGTCTTCCGCCATGAAACTACCGGCAGTGACGCGGCCGCCGTTGTGTAACGAACTCGCGAAAGTTTGACGGAAGTTGCGTGGACTGACGAGAATCTGGATCACTCACTGCATCCTGAGTGAGCCACGTGACGTGAGTGACTCCGTCAGGGACCCCGGACTCGGTGTGTCCCGACCGCTCGCGCACGACCACCTCCCACACCCCTGATTCCGCAGAGGCAGATCTTGACGCACTCCTCACGTGCCAGAACGGCCGCCGCGCTGGCCACCACCGCCTTCCTCGCCACCGCTCCCCTCCTCGGAGCGACGCCGGCCGGCGCCACCACCGGGGTCGGCTGCCAGTCGGCCACCGTGCAGTACCGCATCGTCGACGGCGACGGGAAGCCGGTCGGCGCCGACTGGACCTCCCAGGGCGGCTTCCACCAGTGGACCGACGTCCCGGGCACCGTCGAGGTGCGCCTGGCACCCGGCCAGCAGGTCGGCGACGGCTGCACGTACCCGGTCTCGCTGGCCGAGTACACCACCGAGGGCTCCAACTGGTACACCTCCGGCCACCAGACCCTCGTCGACCACGCCACGGTGTACCTCACCTCCGCCGACCAGGCCGGTGCCGACGACGCCAAGCGGACCTGGCAGAAGCTCTCGGTCAAGACCCCGGACTGCTTCGGGCAGATCGACCTCTACGGCGACGACGTCGTCTACGACGGCAAGACGGGGGACGGTCACGGTCCCGCCCCCTACGAGCCCGGCAACATCGTCACCCCCTACCACCTCATCGCCGCGTGGAACGGGGGCGACAAGGCCTGCACCCCGGACCAGCCGGACTCCCCCACCCCGACCCCCTCCCCGTCGACGCCCGCCACCCCGAGCACGCCCCCGGCGAGCCGGCCGCCCGCCCAGAGCACGACGCCGCCCAGCACCCCCACGCCCGGCAAGTCCACCACCCCGCCGACCACCTCGCACGTCCCGCCCCTGCAGTCCGCGCCTCCCACCAGCCCGGCGCCCTCGCCCAGCCGGAGCACCCCGCCGCTGGCCGAGACCGGCTCCAGCGCGCCGGTCGGCCTGATAGCCGGTACCGCCACCGCGGTGATCGCCCTCGGCGGCGCGGCGATGTACATGACCCGCCGCGCACGCCGCTCGTGACGACAGCCGCGGGAAGCCCCGTCGCCCCGTGAGGGGTGGGGCGTGACGTCGGCTCCGCCGAGCCCGGCCTTCCGGGCGCCCCCGGGAGTACCGGCCGGCGGAGCCGATGCGACGGCGCAGAAGCCGCGGCGCGCTGCCTGACCATGGCGGGCGCTCGGCGGAGCCCTGGAGACCGGCGCCACGCAGGGCGCGCCCACGCACGGAGCCCGTCCGCTGTGTGCGGACGGGCTCCGTGAACCGAGCGCCGGGCAGGCCTTGCACCTGCATTTCCCCGCAGGAAGCGGGGTGTCTTTCCTTGGACCACCGACGCGGCAGCAGCCGACCGGGTTCGGTGACCGCCTCAAGATCGATCATAGCCCATGGGAAGCCCTGCCGCGCGCAGCGGTCATCCGGGTGTCGACGTCACGTCGGGGTTGCCGTAGTAGGCGTCGGGGCCGTGTTTGCGGGTGTAGTGGCGGTCGAGGAGGTGCGGGGGCGGCGCGGACGCCGGGGACAGGGACAGGGTGTGCAGGGCGATGTCGGCGACGGCCTCGCAGATGACGGCGTGTTCGAGGGACTTGCGGGCGGTGGCGCCCCAGGTGAAGGGGCCGTGGCCGGCGACGAGGGCGGCGGGGACCTCCACCGCCTTCCGGTCGTCCTTGAGCGTGTCCACGATGACGCGGCCGGTGTGGTACTCGTAGTCCTTCGCGCATTCCTCGGCGGTCAGGTCGCGGGTGACGGGGACGGGCCCGTTGAAGGTGTCCGCGTGCGTGGTGCCGAGGACCGGTATGTCGCGGTGGGCCTGGGCGAAGGCGACGGCGTGGGTGGAGTGGGTGTGGGTGACCCCGCCGACGGAGGGGAACGCCAGGTAGAGGCAGCGGTGGGTCTCGGTGTCGGTGGAGGGGCGCAGGTCGCCCTCGACGACGGCGCCGTCGGAGAGGCGGACGGTCACGAGGTGTTCCAGGGCGAGGTCCTCGTAGGGGACGCCGGAGGGCTTGATGACGAACACCCCTGCCTCGCGGTCGACTCCGCTGACGTTGCCCCAGGTGAGCGTGGCGAGGCCGGCCCGGGGAAGGGCGAGGTTGGCCGCCAGGACCTCCTGCCGCAGGCCGTCCCGGACGGTGATGCTCATGGGTCCTTCTCCTTCGAGCCGGTGCCGCGTCACAGGGACTGGGCGAGTCGGTGGTAGGCGGCGTTCCAGCGGATCTCCTTGGCGAGTTGCTCCACCGTGGTGTCCTCGCCGATGGTCAGCAGTTCGACGCCGGTCATGGCGGCGTAGTCGGTCAGGGTCTCGATGTCGACGGCCGAGCTGAGCACGGTGTGGTGCGGGGCGCCGGCGAGCAGCCAGCTCTCGGCCGATTCCGCGAGCGAGGGGCGTGGCTTCCACACGGCCCGGGCGACGGGCAGTTGGGGTACGGGCTCGGTGAGGGGCACGACGTCCACCTCGTTGGCGGTCAGCCGGAAGCGGTCTCCCAGGTCGGAGAGGCCGACGACGACGGCGGGTCCCTCGGCCGCGTCGAAGACGAGACGGACGGGGTCCTCGCGGCCGCCGATGGACAGCGGGTGGATCTCGCAGCGGGGGCGGTCGGCCGCGACGGAGGGGCAGACCTCCAGCATGTGGGCGCCGAGGATGCGCGGGGTGCCGGGGCCGAGGTGGTAGGTGTAGTCCTCCATGAAGGTGCTGCCGCCGGGCTGCCCCTGGCCCATCACCTTCATCACGCGGAGCAGGGCGGAGGTCTTCCAGTCGCCTTCGCCGCCGAAGCCGTAGCCGTCGGCCATCAGGCGCTGCACGGCGAGTCCGGGCAGCTGGCGCAGGCCGCCGAGGTCCTCGAAGTTGGTGGTGAAGGCCGTGAAGCCGCCCTCGGTGAGGAAGGTGCGCAGGCCGATCTCCTGGCGGGCGGCGTAGAGCAGGGAGTCATGGCGGATGTTGCCGGGCCGCAGGGCCGGGACCACGTCGTACGACTCGATGTACTCGGCGGCGAGGTCGGCGGCCGCCTTGTCGTCGACGGCGTCCACGGCGGCCACCAGGTCGTTCACGCCGTAGGTGTTCACGGAGAAGCCGAACCGCAGCTGGGCCTCGACCTTGTCGCCCTCGGTGACGGCGACGTCGCGCATGTTGTCGCCGAAGCGGGCCAGGCGCAGGGTGCGGGCGGCGTGCCGGCCGGCGGCGGCGCGGGCCCACGCGGCGACGCGGGCGACGACCCTCGGGTCGGTGGCGTGTCCTGCGACGATCTTGCGTTCGATACCGAGCCGGGACTCGATGTGGGCGAACTCGCGGTCGCCGTGGGCGGCCTGGTTGAGGTTCATGAAGTTCATGTCGATGCTCGACCAGGGCAGCGACAGGTTGTACTGGGTGTGCAGGTGCAGCACGGGCCGGTCCAGCGCACTCAGGCCGGCGATCCACATCTTGGCCGGGGAGAAGGTGTGCATCCAGACGATCACGCCCACGCAGTGGTCGGAGGCGGTGGCCTCCTGGCACAGCCTGCGGATCGACTCGGCGTCGGTGAGGACCGGCTTCCACACGATCCGCAGCCGGATCGGGTCGGCCGCGTCGAGTCTCCCGGCGATCGTCCGGGACTGGTGGGCGACCTGGTCCAGCACTTCCTCGCCGTACAGGGCCTGGCTGCCGGTGAGAAACCAGATCTCCTGGCCGGCGGACGGCTTTTCGGGGGCGGTCATGACGGTTCCCTTCGGTGGAGCGGGGCGTGGGCGGGTCGGTGGAGCGGAGTGCGGGCGGGCGCAGGGGGCGCTCAGCCGGACGCCTCGGCGCGGATGCGGCGCAGGCGGTGCATGACGTCGTTGCCGCCGCGCCCGAAGTGGTCGTGCAGCAGCCGGTACTCCTCGTAGAGGCGGTCGTAGGCCGCGGCGCGCTCCGGGTCCGGCCGGTACACGCCCCGGTCGGCCTTGCCCATGGACCGGGCGGCGGCCTTGATGTCGGGGTACGCCCCGGCCGCCACCGCGGCGTGCATCGCCGCGCCGAGGGCGGGACCCTGGGTGGAGGCGATGACGCCGAGCGGGCGGCGGGTGACGTCCGCGTAGATCTGCATCAGCAGCGCGTTCTTCGTCAGTCCGCCGGCGACGACGAGTTCCCCGACCGGGACCCCGGAGGTCTCGAAGGCGTCGATGATGGTGCGGGTGCCGAACGCCGTCGCCTCCAGCAGCGCGCGGTAGACGTCCTCCGGCCGGGTCGAGAGGGTCAGTCCCACGACCGCGCCGCTCAGATCGTGATCGACGAGCACGGAGCGGTTGCCGCTGTGCCAGTCCAGCGCGATCAGGCCGTGCTCGCCCACCCGTTGTCCGGCCGCGAGCGCCGTCAGGTGCTCGTGCGGGTCCCGGCCCAGCGCGGCCGCCTCTTCGGCGTAGTCGGCGGGCAGGCCGGTGCGCGCGAACCAGCCGAAGATGTCTCCGACACCGCTCTGTCCGGCCTCGTAGCCCCACAGGCCGGGCAGGATGCCGCCGTCGACGACCCCGCACATGCCGGGGACCGTGCCGTGCTGGTCGGAGCTCATCACATGGCAGGTGGAGGTGCCCATGATGGCCACCATCTGGCCGGGCTCCACGGCTCCCGCCGCGGGTGCCGTGACATGTGCGTCGACGTTGCCCACGCAGACCGCGATGCCCTCCGGCAGCCCCGTCCAGGCCGCCGCCTCGGCGGTCAGGTGCCCGGCGACGGCGCCCAGCGCACCGATCGGCTGGTCGAGTTTTCCGGTGACGAAGTCCGCGAAGCCCGGGTTCAGGGCGGCGAGGTACTCCCGGGACGGGTAGGCGCCGTCCTGGTACTGGCCCTTGTACCCCGCCGTGCAGGCGTTGCGGACGTACGTCCCGCACAGCCGCCAGACGATCCAGTCCGCCGCCTCCAGCCAGCGCTCGGTGCGGTGGTAGATCTCCGGGTCCTCCTCCAGGACCTGCAGCGCCTTGGCGAACTCCCACTCGGAGGAGATCTTCCCGCCGTACCGCGCCAGCCACGGCTCCTTGCGCTCGGCGGCCAGCGCGTTGATCCGGTCGGCCTGGCCCTGGGCGGCGTGGTGCTTCCACAGCTTGACGTAGGCGTGCGGGCGGCCCGTGTACGCGGGCAGTTCGCACAGCGGGGTGCCGTCGGCGAGCGCCGGCAGCACCGTGCAGGCGGTAAAGTCCGTGCCGATGCCGATCACCTGCTCGGACCGCACACCGGCGGCCGCGAGCGCCCCGGGTACCGCGTGCCGCAGCACGTCGACGTAGTCCGACGGCACCTGCAGGGCCCAGTCCGGTGGCAGCCGGGTGCCGTCCGGCAGCTCCCGGTCCAGGACCGCGTGCCGGTACGCGTGTTCGGCCGTGCCCAGTTCCGCGCCGTCCCGGACGCGGACCACCACGGCCCGTCCCGACAGTGTCCCGAAGTCCACGCCCACGACGCAGGGTTCGGGGTTCCCCGCGGTCTCGTCCCCGGCGTTCACCATCAGCCTCCTCCACACAGCGGTATTCGATATGTCGACCGACGTTCGGTCATGTGCCGACGCCGACCGGGCTTCGTGCGCCCCGGTCCGCGGAGCCGAGCGGGTGCCAGGGCCCTAGGCGCGGCTTCTGCCGAAGTATCGGGCGCGGGCCCGGTCGAGCAGGATGGCGACGCCGAGGACCGCGCCCTGTACGACCTGCTGGTCGTAGGGGCTGACCTTGAGTGCGAGCAGGCCGTTGGTGATGAACTCCAGCAGGATCGCGCCGGCCGCGATGCCGGCGATGCGGCCCTCACCGCCGGACAGCGACATCCCGCCGACCACCGCGGCGGCGATCGCGGTCAGTTCCCAGCCGGCGCCGACCGACGGGTCGGCCACGTTCATGCGGCCGATCACCAGGACGCCGACCACACCGGCGAGCACCGCGCTGGCGATGTAGGTGGAGGTGATCCGGCGGGCGGTCGGGATGCCGGCGAGCCGGGCGGCCTCCTTGTTGCCGCCGACCGCGTAGATCTGCCGGCCCACGTAGGTGCGTTCCAGCACGAACCAGGCGACGGCGGCCGCGCCGACGAAGAACAGCGCGGGGACCGGGATCTCGCCGATGTAGTACTGGCTCAGGTTGCTGAACATCGGGTCGAGGTTGTTGATGGGCGAGCCACTGGTGATCGCGAGCGCGGTGCCCTGGGCGACCGTGTAGGTGACCAGGGTGATCACGAAGGGCGGCACGTTGAGACGGGTGACCATGATCCCGTGCCAGAGACCGACCGCGCCGCAGATCACCAGGGTGAACAGGATGGCGAGGGGCGCGGGCATGCCCTCGTTGACGTTGAACCAGGCGGCCAGGATGCCCGCCAGGCCGGCCAGCGCGCCCACCGACAGGTCGATGCCGCCGGTCAGGATGACCAGTGACTCGCCGATCGCCAGGATGCCGACCTGGGACAGGTCGCGGCCCATCACCTGGAGGTTGCCCACGGCGGTGTAGGTGTCGGCGTTGGCGGCGATCCCGGCGAACACCAGCACACAGGCGATGATGACGCCGGCCTCCGGGGAGGCGGCGAGCTTGCGGGCGAGCTGGGACACGGCCGGGCGCTGCTTCGGCGCGGCCTCCTCGGGGGCGAGCGTGCTCTGCGCGCTCATGCTGTGGCTCCGTTCGTGAGGTGTTCCTGGTCGGTCGTTTCCCGAGTGGCCTCGTGCGGCCCGTTCGGCGTTGTTCCGGCCGCGGCCGTCATGATCCGTTCCTTGGTGGCGTCGGCCCGGTCGATGACCGTGGCGACCCGTCCGTGGTTCATCACCGCGATGCGGTGGCAGATCCAGAGCAGTTCCTCCAGTTCGGAGGAGGCGACCACGACACCCATGCCTTCGTGGGCCGCACGGTCGATCAGCTGGTAGATCTCCGCCTTCGCGCCCACGTCCACGCCGCGGGTCGGCTCGTCGAGCAGCAGCAGGCGCGGCTCGGCGGCGAACGCCCGCCCGAAGATGGCGCGTTGCTGGTTGCCGCCGGACAGCGAGCCGATCGGCTGCTCCACCGACTGCATCCGCACGTTGACGTTCTCGGTGATCTTCCGGGCCTCGGCGCGTTCCCGGCCCGGTCCGAGCAGGCCCCGGCTGCTGATCCGCTTGAGCACCGAGACGACGACGTTGGAGCGGATCGACGCGAAGAGGACCAGGGACTGTTCCTTGCGGTCCTCGGGGATCAGCGCGATCCCGGCCGCCACCCCGTCGCCCGCGCCCTTCGGGTGGTACGACTGGCCGCCCAGCCGCATCCGGCCGCCCGTGGAGGGCTGCGCGCCGGCGATGGTGTGGACCAGGCGGCTGCGGCCCGAGCCCATCAGCCCGGCCACGCCCAGGATCTCGCCCTCGCGCACCTCCAGGTCGACCGGTCCGAGACCGTCCGCGGTCAGGCCCTCGACCTGCAGCAGGACCGGGCTGGTGGCCGGCGGTGCCTTCGGTTCGCCCTGCGCGACCTCGCCGCCGACCATGTCCCGGATCAGCCGTTCCTCGGTGGCCTCCGCGGGTTCGAGGTCGGCCACCAGCCGGCCGTTGCGCAGCACGAGGACACGGTCGCTGACCTCGCGGACCTCGTCGAGCCGGTGCCCGATGAACAGCACCGTACCGCCGCGTTCGGCCAGCTGCCGGGCCAGGCCCAGCACCATCTCGGCCTCGACCGGCCCGAGGGAGGAGGTCGGCTCGTCCAGGATCAGCAGCTTGGGCTCGCGGCCCCAGGCCTTGGCGATCTCGATCATCTGCCGGGTCGGCACCGGCAGGGTGCGGACCTCCCGGCCCACCGGGATCGTCTTCGCGGACAGGCCGATCTCCGCGAGCATCGCCTTCGCCTCGGCCCGCTGTGCGGCCCCGTCCACCAGGAACCGCCGCCTGGACGCGCGCGGGCGGCGTCCCAGCAGCAGGTTCTCCGCCACCGAGAGCTGTCCCACCAGCGGGAACTCCTGGGAGACCATGGCGATGCCGAGCTGACCGGCCGCCTCGGTCGACCCGGCGACGAGCGGCTCGCCGTCGATCAGGATCTCGCCGCCGTCCCGGTGGACCGATCCGGCCAGCGTGCCCATCAGCGTGGACTTCCCCGCGCCGTTCTCGCCGACCACGCCGACCACCTGACCGGCGTAGAGGTCGAGTTCGGGCAGATCCAGGACGCGCACGGGTCCGTAGGACTTGTGCACCCCCCGCAGCCGCGCGGTGACCGCGCGGCTCGGGGCGTTCTCCGGGGCCGTCATGCTCAGCCGATCCCGAGCTGCGACTCGAGGGACTGGTAGGCGCTCAGGTCGGACTTGGTGACCAGGCCGACGCCGGAGCTCAGGGTCGAACCGTCCTTCTCCAGGTAGGGCTTGACGAGTGCCATCGTCTTGTCCTTGCCGAGCACCTTCTCCGCGGCCAGGATGTACGCCCCGGTGTAGCCCTGCTGGTACGGCATCTGGACGACGGTGCCGGAGATCACGCCGGACTGGATGAACTTCAGCGTCTGGGCGTCGGAGTCGTCCGAGACGATGTGCACCGAGGCCGTCTTGCCCGCCGAGGTCACCGCCTGCGCCAGTGCGGGGCCGTCGTAGGAGTAGACGCCGTACAGGCCGTTGACGTCGGGGTTGTTGGCGAGGATGGTCTCGGCGTCCGAGGTCGCCGTGCTGGCCTGGAGGTTGTCGTTCACCTTCTGGGCGACGGTGATCTGGGTGCCCTTGAGCGCGTCCTCGAAGCCCTGGATGCGCTGGGTGGCGTTGGACGCGGTGAGCGAGCCGACCAGGATGGCGACCTTGCCCTTGCCGCCCAGCACCTGCTTCATCGCGGTGCCCGCCTGGAAGCCGGCGGTGTAGTTCGGGGTGCCCAGGTAGAGCGAGGCGGCGTCGGTGCCGGGCAGCGGCGAGTCGATGGCGAGGACGCTGATGCCCTTCTGGACGTCGGTGTGGATGGTCCCCGCGGCCGAGGTCGGGTCGATCGCCGAGATCGAGTAGCCGGTGACGCCCTGCGAACGCAGGGTCTCCAGCTCGGAGTTCTGCTCGGTCAGCTTGCCGTTGGGCGGGGCGAAGTACGTGCACTTGCTCTTCGCGATGCCGAGGTCGGAGCAGCCCTTGAGGAAGCCGACCTGGCCGGCCTTCCAGTAGTCGGCGGCCACGTTCACGACCATCGCGATGTCGACCTTGGACAGGTCCTTGCCGGCCAGCGCGGACTTCAGCGCCGCGTCGAGCTTGGCGAGGTTGGTCTGGTTGAAGGTGACCGAACCGGCCAGCTTGACCGGGGCCGCGCCGGCGCTCGCGGAGCTCGACGAGCCGCCCGAGCCGGTGGAGGTGGAGCTCCCCGAGTTCTTGGAGCAGCCCGCGGCGGCGAGCGAGATGATCACAGCGGTCGCGACGACCGCGGTGCGGGAGGTTCTGCTACGGATCATGGTTGATCAGTGCCCTTCTGGACGTGACGGGGTGACGGGACTGGGTGATGTGGCGGGGTGACGAGACGTGGGTGACGAGACGGGTGGAGGTCGGACGGGCCGGCGGTTCGCCGGTTGTGCGGGCTCGTGCGGTGTCCTGCCTGTCCGGGCCGGTCGGGTCGGCCCGGAGGAGTCCGTGGTCGGGAGCCGAGATGGTGCCTCGGGTGTGGGCGGTGGCCGCACCGGTCGGCGGGCATGCCGCTGCCCGTTCGGCAGCCGGACGGTGTGGCCGTCCCTCGGGAGCGGTGCGTGGTGGTGGGTGCCGTGGTGGTCGGCGGTGGCCGGTCGGGCCGGGCGCGGTGCGGGGGTTCGGGCGCGGAGCCCGGGGGCCTGACGGTCATTCAGGACGCGTGGCCGGCCGATCGGGGCGGTGGGCCGGGGCGCAGCTGTCGTGACCGGTGGCCGTCACGGCCGGTCGCGCACGGCCGGTGCACGGCTCCGCTCACCGCGCGTCGCTCACAACGGGCCCCGATCACCCGGGAGTCGGCGCCGTGGCGGTGGTCACGGCCTGATCCTTCGTGGTCACGCTGCCGGTGCGGCTGTCATCTCGGACTCCCTTTCCGGTGGTGGGCGCGGGTCGCCGAGGTCCGCACCACGAGACTGGGCGGTATGACGATGTGGGGTGTCTCGCCGGACGCCGGGATCCCCACGTCCGGGTCGCCGACGATCTCGATCAGCGCCCGCAGGGCACGCCGGCCGAGCTCGTCGAAGTCCTGGCGGACGGTGGTCAGTGCCGGGCCGAAGTACTCGGCCTCCGGCATGTCGTCGAACCCGACGACGCTGATGTCCTCGGGCACCCGGTGCCCGGTCTGCTGCAGGGCCCGCAGCAGGCCGAGTGCCAGGTGGTCGTTGGCACAGAACACGGCCGTGACCTCGGGGTCGGCGGCGATCCTGAGGCCGTGCTCATATCCGGTACGGGCCGTCCAGTCGGCACCGGCCAGCGGTGCGGGCACGGGAGCCCCCCGCTTCTCCAGGGTGCCGCGCCAGCCGGCCTCGCGTTCCTGCGCGTCGAGCCAGGAGCGCGGCCCGACCAGGTGGTGCACCGTGCGATGACCGAGGTCGAGCAGGTAGGAGGTGGCGAGCTCGGCACCCGCCTCGTTGTCCACGGCGACCGAGGCCAGTGCCGTGTGGGTGCCGCAGCCGACGGCGACCAGGGGGACGTCCGCCGGCACGCTCGACAGGGCCTGCACCGCCGCGGTCTGCGGTGCGATGACGACGATCCCCTCCACGCCCTGGTCCCGCAGCCGGTCGACGGCGTCCAGCACCGAACGCCGGTCGAGGGTGCCGACGGCCGCCACGATGACGAAGTACTCGTGCTGTCTGGCGGCCTGTTCGATGCCGTAGAGCATGCAGGCCGGGCCGTACAGCGTGGTGTTGAAGCTGATCACTCCCAGGGTGCGGGTGCGGCGGGTCGCCAGGGTGCGGGCGGCGGCGTTGGGTCGGTAGCCGAGCTCGCGGACGGCGGCGAGCACCCGCTCCCGGGTGGCGGGCCGCACGTTCGGGTGGTCGTTGAGGACCCGTGAGACGGTCTGTTGCGAGACGCCCGCGATGCGGGCGACGTCCGTCATCACAGGTGCGCGATCGCCGTCCATGCTCCCCCCTCCTCACGCGCCGTCAGGTGTCGGATCGGGCTGCTTCTCCGGTGGGAGCGGCGGGCCGTGCCGAATTGTTAGCGCACACAATCTGAGGGGGTCAAGGCTGTTGCGGCCCTGGGCTCCGGCGGTCCCCCGGCCGCCCACGATGCCTTGAATCCGGTTCTGAACTGGCATTACGCACTCCGTGCGTGGCCTCCGCGGGCAGGACGACACACCTGGGTAAACAGACTGCACAGCTTTTGTTTCCGCACTCTTGACTGTTCGGCGGTGTTGACCGCGTATTCATCCCCCCGTAAAAAGACGGAGTCGCGAGACCGGTCGTCCACTCGCCGAGCACGCGAGAACGACATCGGCACGAGTCTCAGTTCCCGGCCTGATCAACCCGTTTGACCTGCTGATACGTAGTCAGCAACGCAGCCCGGACCGGAGCGGCGGACAGTCCCGCCACCTCCACGGCCATCGCCCGTCCCCATGGCTCGGACGCATGACCGCATCCGAGGGGCCGAAATTGTTAGCGCACTCAAGACGGAAGAGGTGCACCGTGCAAGGTCGAGTGACAGGCCGGCGCCTGAGAGAGCTCCTGCCGGCGATGGGCGCGGTCCTCACCCTGGTCGGGGGCATCCTGGCCGGGGTCGTCGGCTTCGCGGGCACGGCCCAGGCCGCGTCGTCCCTGCCCTGCGACATCTACGCCGCCGCGGGGACACCGTGCGCCGCGGCGCACAGCACCACGCGGGCGCTCTACGGCTCGTACAGCGGCTCCCTCTACCAGGTCAAGCGAGCCTCGGACGGTGCGACCACCGACATCGGCGTCCTCAGCACCGGCGGTTACGCCAACGCGGCGGCACAGGACTCCTTCTGCTCCGGCACGACCTGCGTCATCACCAAGATCTACGACCAGAGTCCGCACCACAACGACCTGACCGTCGAGGGGCCGGGCGGCAACGGCGGGCAGGACGTCGGCGCGATCGCCGACGCCCTGCCGGTCACGGTCGGCGGTCACGCGGCGTACGGCGTCTTCGTGTCCGCGGGCGTCGGCTACCGCGACAACAGCACCACGGGCATCGCCACCGGCAGCTCCCCGGAGGGTGCGTACATGGTCACCAGCGGCCACCACGTCAACAACCGGTGCTGCTTCGACTACGGCAACGCCGAGACGTCCACGAACGACACCGGCAACGGCCACATGGACGCCATCAACTTCGGCACGGAATGCTGGTTCTCCCCCTGTTCCGGCTCGGGCCCGTGGGTCCAGGCCGACCTGGAGAACGGCCTGTTCGCCGGCGCCAACGGCTCCGACACCGGCAACAAGGGAAACTCCAGCGAGTACGTCACCGCGCTGGAGAAGAACAACGGCACGACGACCTACGCGATCAAGGGCGGCAACGCCCGATCGGGTTCACTGACCACCTGGTACAGCGGAGCCCTGCCCGACATCGGCGGGTACACCCCGATGTCCAAGGAGGGCGCCATCGTCCTGGGCACCGGCGGTGACGACAGCAACGGGTCCGACGGCTCCTTCTTCGAGGGCGTCATGACCTCCGGCTACCCCACCGACGCCGCCGACAACGCCGTCCAGGCGAACATCGTGTCCGTCGGCTACACCACCCCGACCGCCGCCTTCCCGGTCGCCGGCACCGCCTACCGGCTGACCAACACCAACTCCGGCAAGGTCCTGGACGCGGTGAACTGCGGTACGGCGAACGGGACCGCCATCGACCTCTGGGCCCCGCTCGGCAACACCTGCCAGCAGTGGCGGTTCACGAGCGCGGGCAACGGCCACTACACCGTCACCAACGTCAACAGCGGCACCGTCCTGGACGACAAGAACTGCGGGCAGAGCAACGGCACGGCCGTCCAGTTGTGGGCCTCGCTGGGCAACACCTGCCAGCAGTGGGACGTCACCAGGGTCGGCAGCCACTACACGCTCACCAACGTCAACACCGGTATGACGCTGGACGTGGCCAACTGCGGCACGGCCAACGGCACCGCGGTCCGCCAGTGGCAGCAGCTCGACAACACCTGCCAGCAGTGGAACATCGCCCCCTGAACCGACCCCCGACGCGCCGACGGCCCGCCGCCCGCCCCGGCGGCGGACCGTCGGCCTGCTCCCCACCTTTTTGAGCAAAGGAACCCCCGCATGTCCTCAGCAGCCGGACCGTCCCGCAGAGCCGTCCTGACCGCCCTCGGCGCGGCCTCCCTGGCCGGACCCTTCGTGGCCGCCGCACCCGCCGCCGCCTCCGGGCGCCCCGGTGGGACAGCCGCGGCCGCCGCCGCGCAACTCCCCGCCGCGGCCGCGCACTGGAGCTTCGACGAGGGCTCCGGCACTTCGGCCGCCGACTCCTCGGGCAACGGGCACCCCGTGACCCTCCAGGGTGCGGCCGGCTGGGACACCGGCAAGGTCGGCGCCCACAGCCTGAGCCTCACGGCGGGCGGCAACGCCACCGCTTCCGGACCGGCACTGGACACCTCCAAGGCGTTCTCGGTGGCCGCCTGGGTCAACCTCGCCCAGCTGGGCGGCTACCAGACCGCGGTCAGCATCGACGGCAGGTCCGTCAGCGCCTTCTACCTGGGGCTGCGCGACGACACCGGGACCTTCGCGTTCGCCCGGCTGCCCTCGGACGCCACCCAGGCCGCCGCCGTCGCCGCCGCCGCCTCGGCGCCCGCCACCGGCACCTGGACCCACCTGGCCGGGGTCAGCGACCCCACGGCGGGTGTCACCCGCCTGTATGTCGACGGCGTGCTCGAAGGGGAGACCGCCTACACCGCGGGCTGGGCCGGCACCGGCGACACCGCCGTCGGCCGCGCGCTCTACGGCGGCGGGCACGTCGACCAGTGGCACGGTCTCATCGACGACGTGTGGCTGTTCCCGGCCGCCCTCACCTCCGACCAGGTCGCTACGCTGGCCGGGGTACCGGTGGAGACCACGACACCGCTGCTGAGCGTGGACGTGGCCCACCCCGCGCACGCCGTGTCCCCCATCCTTCCCGGCCTGATGTTCGAGGACATCAACCACTCCGGCGAGGGCGGCATCTACGCCGAACTGGTCCAGAACCGCTCGATGATGGCCAGCGACAGCGCACCCGTGCACTGGTCCGCGGTCGGCGGCACGACCCTCGCGCTCGACACCGAAACGCCCCTCAACGACGCCCTCAGGCGGTCCCTCAAGGTCGTACTGCCCGCAGGCACCGGCGCCGGGAACCGGGCCGGGGTGGCCAACGACGGGTTCTGGGGCATACCCGTACGGCCCCGTACCACCTACACCGCCCGTCTGTTCGCCAAGGCGTCGCGCCGTGTCGGCCCGCTGACCGTGGCGATCGAGTCGGCGGACGGCGCGACGGTGTACGCCTCCGCCCACGTACCCCACATCGGTACCGCGTTCCGCGACCGCCCCTTCGAGCTGACCCTGCGCACCGGGTCACGCACCCCGGTGGTGGGAGACGCGAGGCTCACCGTCACCACGGCCGACCCCGCCGCCGCGGGCGAGACCCTGTGGCTCCAGCACGTCTCCCTCTTCCCGCCCACCTACCGCGACCGCCCGAACGGCCTGCGCGTGGACCTGATGGAGAAGCTGGTCGCGCTGAAGCCGAAGTTCCTGCGCTTCCCCGGCGGCAACTTCCTCGAGGGCAACACCATCGCGACACGGTTCGACTGGAAGAACACGATCGGCCCGGTCTGGGAGCGCCCCGGCCACATGGACGACGCCTGGGGGTACTGGTCCACCGACGGACTCGGACTCCTCGAATACCTGGAGTGGGTCGAGGACATGCGGGCGCAGCCCGTTCTCGCCGTCTTCGCCGGGTTCACCCTGAAGGGCGACCACGTCACCGGCGACGCGCTCGCCCCGTTCGTCCAGGACGCGCTCGACGAGATCGAGTACGTCACCGGCCCCGTCACCAGCACCTGGGGCGCGAGACGAGCCGCCGACGGGCATCCGAAGCCGTTCCCGCTGGAGTACGTGGAGATCGGCAACGAGGACTTCTTCGACTCCTCCGGGTCCTACGACGCGCGGTTCACGGCCTTCCACGACGCGATCAAGGCGAAGTACCCGCACCTGAAGCTGATCGCCACGACGACCGTGACCAGCCGCACCCCGGACCTGATCGACGAGCACTACTATCTCGCGCCGTCCGCCGCGCAGGCCGCCACCCACAAGTACGACAACCGGGACCGCGGTTCGACGAAGGTCTTCGTCGGCGAGTGGGCCGCGCAGGAGGGGCGCCCCACCCCCGACCTGAACGCCGCGCTGGGCGACGCCGCCTGGCTGGCCGGCCTGATCCGCAACTCGGACCAGGTGCTGATGGAGTGCTACGCGCCCCTCTTCTCCAACGTCAACAACAACGTGTGGGCGACCAACCTGATCGCCTACGACAACCTCACCAGCTACGTCTCCCCCAGCTACTGGGCGCAGCAGATGCTGACGAGCAACCTGGGCCGCACGGTCCTCCCGGCCACCGCCCGCGCGCTGCCCGGCCTCGCCACCGTGGCCACCCGCTCCGGGGACCGCCTCTACCTCGCGGTCGTCAACTGCGGGACGGAGCAGGCGAGCGTGCCGATCGAACTGAAGGGACTGCCGAAGGGGGTCAGGCGGAAGGCCACCGCCACCGTCCTGACGGGCCCGTCGCCCACCGCCACCAACACCCTGACCGAACCCACCGCGCTCGTCCCCAGGAAGACGACCGTCACCGGGGCGGCGGCGTCGTTCACCAGCACCTTGCCGCCGCTCTCCGTCACCGTCCTGGAACTCACCCTGAGCTGACACCCGCCCACGGCCTGGGCCAGGGCCTCGGCCGTGGGTCTCAGTTCTTCTTCAGCTCCTGCGCGAGCATCACGAGGATGCCGCTGGGGCCGCGGACGTACGTGAGCTTGTAGACGTCCTCGTAGGTCGCCACCCCGCGCAGGGGACGGCATCCGTGCCGTGCGGCGATCTCGAGGGCCGCGTCGATGTCGTCCACGGAGAAGGCGACGCGATGCATGCCGATGTCGTGGGGACGAGTGGGATCCGACTCGATCGCTTCGGGGTGGATGTACTCGAACAGCTCGATGCGACCGTGGCCGTCCGGCGTCCGGAGCATGGCGATCCTGGCGTGATTGCCGTCCAGGCCGACGGCGGTGTCGGCCCACTCACCGCTGACCGTGTCGCGGCCGACGACCGTGAGGCCGAGGTCGGTGAAGAAGGAGATCGCTGCTTCGAGATCGCGAACGGCGATGCCCACGTTCTCAAGTCGGATGGCCATGCGCCGCATGCTACCGAGACCAGTCGCCGCGGCGTGGGAACAGCCCAGTGCGCCGGCCAAGTTGACGGTCGGCGGGCCGGCCACCTCGCCCACCAGATCCTGCGTGTCAGCGCCGCGCTGCAGGTTCCCGGCTCCGCCCCGCAGGAGCCCCCGAGCCGCCCGGACCGACGCACCGCTGGACGGGCAGGTCAACGCCGGTATCCGGGCCAAGGGCGAGGGTGTCGCGGCCCAGGGCGCGTCGTGCCCGGCTGCTGGAGCTCGCGGTGCACACGGACGACCTGGCCCTCAGCGTGGGCCTGGCCGCCCCGGAGCTCCCCCAGGAGGTCTTCGACCCGGTGGTCGCGCCGTTGGTCCGGCTCGCCGCCCGGCGGCACGGCCAGGCCGCGCTGCTGAGGGCTTTCACCCGGGTGGAGCGGGCCCCCGCGACGGTCAACGCGATCTGACGGCGCGCGGAGGCCGGCCCCGGCCGGGCCCGTCGGGTTGCCTCGGCCGACCGAAGCGGTCAGCCCCGGGCCGCACTCACCCCGTGATGGACGCCCGGAAGTGGTACCGGTCGCCGCGGTAGGCGGCAGCGGTGAGTTCGAGGGGCTGTCCGTTCTGGTTGAAGGCGAGCTGGGTGGCGACGAGCACCGGAGTCGAGTCGGTGATTTCGAGCAGTCGCCGTTCCTCCGCCGTCGGGTGGCGGGCCTCCACGGAGTAGTCGGCGACCTTGGGCAGTTGGGGCGGGTCGGCGCGGCGGAGTGTGGCGAAGAGCGTGTGCGTGGTGAAGTCCGTCTCGGCGAGCTCCGGGCACAGTGCGAGCGGCAGCCGGTTGTGCTCCAGCACCACGACGATGTCGTCCAGGTAGCGCAGTCGGCGCATCTCGAAGAGCGCGGCTCCCGGCCCGACCCTCAGCTGTTCGGACTCCTGAACCGTGGCGGGACGGACCCCGCTCTCCAGGACCGAGTCGCGGAGCCGCAGTCCCTGTTGTTCGGCGTAGTCGGCGAAGCCCTGTACCGACTGGGCCGCCGCCCGGCCCGGTGAGGGCGGGGGCGGTGCGGGGGCGACGCGTCCGTAGCCCTCGGCGAGGAACCAGCCGCGGGCCGGCGCGGACTCGATGACGTGGCGCTCCGCGAGCTCGTTCAGGGCGGAGCGAAGGGTGACGCGCGAGACGCCGTAGCGGGTGGCCAGTGCCCGCTCCGAGGGCAGTCGGTCTCCCGGGCGGGCGCCTTTCTCCGCGATGTCGGCCAGCAGGCGTGCGGCGACCTGGGAGTACAGCGGCAGGGCGTCTCCGCTCAACAGCCCTTGGGGAAGACCACGGTCCGAAGAAGGCATACCAGAGGTATACCAGTTTCGTGCAGACCAGTTCAATACCAATAACAGACCATTGACGGCCATTTCCGAGACCAGTACCGTTCCAGTCACGCCGGCACCCCGTCATGTCATCGATACCGAGGTTGCAGCGTCGTCGATCACGTCCCTGACGTCCCGCGCGACCACGACCGTGCATGCCGAACCCCTGACAAGGAGTACGCGTGAAGACCACCGCCCAGGACCCGGTACCTCAGGACAGCGGGGCCGACCACACCAGCGCCGAGATCATCCAGCAGCCCGACGTGTGGCGTGAGGTCGGGGCGATCGTCGCCGCCGGACGCGCGTCCCTGGACGCCTTCCTGGCACCCCTGCTCGCCGACGAGGACCTGCGGATCGTCCTCACGGGAGCCGGTACCTCGGCCTTCGCCGGAGAAGTCGTCCGGGCCGCGGTCGCTCGCGCCACCGGCCGCCGGACCGATTCCGTCTCCACCACCGACATCGTCGCCGACCCCTGTGCGTCCTTCCCCGACGACGTCCCCACGCTGCTGGTCTCGTTCGCCCGGTCCGGCGACAGCCCCGAGAGTGTCGCGGCGACCCGGCTGGCGGACCAGGTCCTGGCACACGTGCACCACCTCGTCATCACCTGCAACAGCGCCGGCCGGCTGGCACGCCTGCACCGCGAGAGCCCCTCCTCACACGTCCTGCTCATGCCCGCCGCGTCGAACGACCAGGGCTTCGCCATGACGTCGAGCTTCACCAGCATGCTCCTGGCGTCCCTGCTCGCCCTGGGCGCGCTCACCACGGACGCCGTCGAGGCCCCGGCAGCGGCTGCCGAGCACATCACGACGGGCGGACTCGGCGGGCGGATCGAGGAGTTGCTGGCCCGCGAACCAGAACGGCTGGTGTACCTCGGCAGCAGCAGCGCGCTCAAGGGGCTGGCCCGGGAATCCGCCCTGAAGCTGCTGGAGCTGACCGGAGGCGCGCTCGTGGCGTCCTCCGAGTCCTCACTCGGCTTCCGTCACGGCCCCAAGTCCGTCCTGAACGACCGCACAGCCGTCGTCGTCTACGTGTCGAACGACCCCTACACACGCCGCTACGACCTCGACATCCTCGCCGAACTGCGCGCGGGACTGCCGCAGGGCAACGTCGTCGCCGTCTCCGCGTCGCGGGACGGGCTCCCCGGCGACGACACCTGGCTGCTCCCCGGGCTCACCGGCGCCGACGACACCGTGCTCGCCCTTCCCGCGGTGCTGTGTGCCCAGCTGGTCGCGCTGCGCGCGTCCCTGCGCCGGGGCATCCGGCCCGACAACCCGTTCCCCTCCGGAGAGGTGAACCGCGTGGTGCAGGGCGTGACCGTGCATCCGTTCCCCCAGCGGGGCGACGACGTCGCCTGACAGCGTGCCGACCGAGCCGAGCGGAGAACAAGGATGTTTCTGGGTGTGGACGGCGGAGGCACCAAGACCGCCTTCTGCCTCATCGACCGTGCGGGCGCGATCAGGGCCCGGGCCGTCGCGGGGGGTGCCTACTACTTCGGGGACAACGGGACGGGAGGCGTGGAGCACGTCACGCAGGTTCTGCGCGAGGGAATCCGGGCGGTGACGGAGGGCGCGGGCAGCTCGCCCGCGGACATCTCCCACGCGTTCCTGGGCCTGCCCGGGTACGGGGAGGTCCCCGGGGACGTCGCCGCGCTGGACGCCGTCCCCGGCGAGGTGCTGGGACACCGCCGCTACGCGTGCGGCAACGACATGATCTGCGGCTGGGCCGGTTCGCTCGGCGCGGTGGACGGCATCAACGTCATCAGCGGCACCGGATCGATGGCCTACGGCGAGCGGCAGGGCCGCGGTGTGCGCACCGGGGGCTGGAGCGAACTGTTCAGCGACGAGGGATCGGCGTACTGGATCGCCGCCCGCGCGCTGAACGTGTTCTCCCGGATGAGTGACGGCCGGCTGCCGGAGGGCCCGCTCGCGGAACTCCTGCGCCGCCATCTCCGTCTGACCACCGACCTCGAGGTCATCGACGTGGTACTCAACCGGTGGCAGGGACACCGCAGCGAGATCGCCGCGCTGAGTCCCCTCGTGGTCGAGGCGGCCGGGGCGGGCGACGCGCAGGCCGCTGCCGTCCTGGCCGAAGCCGGACGGGAACTGGCCCTGCTGGTGGACAGTGCGCGACGCCGGCTGGGCTTCGCCGCGGCCGAACCCGTCCCGGTGTCCTATTCGGGCGGCGTCTTCCGCTCGGCCGCCGTGCTCGACGCGTTCACCACCCGACTCCGCGGCAGCACCGCCCGCTACGAACTGCGCCGCCCCCTGTTCGAGCCCGTGGTCGGCGCGGCCCTCTACGCGGCGAAGCTCGCCGGAACCCCTCTGGACACCGCGGCGACCGCCGCCCTGCGCTCCTCCTCGGAGTTCACCACCACGGAGAACCACCATGCGTGACCCACGACACCGGATCCTGGACGCGGGGCTCCTGGTGCTGTTCCGGGACGTCCGGGGAGCGTTCTCCGATCAGCCCGCCGAAAGGCACGGCTGTCCCAACGTCCACCGGACGCTGCCGGCGACCCGGGGGCCGTCGGCAGCGCCGCCAGGCCCGTGGACCCCGCTCTCCGCTGGTTCGGATCTCGCCCGCCGCACAGGGCCGGCCTGATCCGAACCTCCGCACACGGACATCGCAGGTTCAGACACCCCCCCCCCGCGCGAGGAGCACACACATGCCTCTGGTCCCCACCGGCGAGTTGGTCGCGCACGCCGCGACCGAGCGCCGTAGCGTCACCGCTTTCAACGTCATCACCCTGGAGCATGCCGAGGGCATCATCACAGGCGCCGAGGCGGCCGAACGGCCCGTGATCCTGCAGATCAGCGAGAACGCCGTGCGGTATCACAGGGGCCAGCTCCTCCCGCTCGCTCTGGCGACGGCCTCGATGGCCCGGTCCAGTACGGTCGAGGTCGCGCTGCACCTCGACCACGTGACCGACGTGGAGCTGCTGCACCAGGCGGCCGACTGCGGTTTCTCCTCCGTGATGTTCGACGCCGGGGCCCTGCCCTACGCAGAGAACGTCTCCGCCACCGCCGCGGCGGCGCGGTGGGCTCACGACGCGGGGCTCTGGCTGGAAGCCGAACTGGGGCATGTGGGAGGCAAGCCGGACTCCCCCGCGAACGCGCACACCGCCGGCGTGCGCACCGATCCGGCGGAAGCCGTCGACTATGTGGTGCGTACCGGCGTGGACGCCCTGGCGGTCGCGGTGGGCAGCAGGCACGCCATGACCGAACGGTCGGCGACGCTGGACCACGCACTCATCGAACGGCTCCGGGAAGCGGTTCCGGTGCCCCTGGTGCTGCACGGCTCCTCCGGAGTTCCCGACAGCGAACTCCGTTGCGCCGTCCGAGCCGGCATCGTGAAGATCAACATCGGGACGGCGCTCAACATGTCCCTGACGCGGGTCGTACGCGACACCCTGGACTCGCTGCCTGCGCTGACCGACCCGCGCAAGTACCTGGGCCCCGCACGCGACGCCGTTGCGAGCACCGTACACAGCATGCTCACCGTGCTGGCTCACTGACCGTCACCTGTCAGCGGCTCACTCGATCCGGGACGCCGGGCCGCGCGAGCCGGGCTGGTGGCGCGCGAAGTAGTCGGCGAGGTGCGGGGCGAGGGCGGCGACATCGACCGGCGTGCCCCCCGAGCGCAGGGACGTGGTGGCCGCGATGCCGGTCGCGACGGCTTCGCGGGCGGCGACGGGCGACGTCTCGGTCGCACCGCCGTGCGCGACGAAACGCAGGAACTCGTCGACGAGGGCCTGGTCAGCGCCTCCGTGCAGGCCGCCGGCCGCCTCGGTGGGCGGCAGCGTCAGATCGGCCTCGGCGCGGTAGCCGGAACGGCGCCGGTTCCACACCTTGATCAACGGGGCGTCGCCCTCGACGCCGTCCCCGAGGTTCTCGATGCGGCCCTCGTCGCCGATGACGGTGTAGTTGCGCCAGTAGTCGGGCGTGAAGTGGCATTGCTGGTAGCTGGTGAGCACTCCGTTGTCGAGGCGGGTCAGGACCATGCTGAGGTCCTCCACGTCGATGACGGGGTTGAGATCGCGCAGCGCCGACGGCGGCCAGACGCCTGCGTCGAACCAGTCCTGCACCCGCTCCGAGCTCTGGGGCCGGGTACGGCGGTGCGGGACGGCCCCGTAGACGGACAGATCGCCCAGCGCGGTCACCGTGCGGGCGTAGCCGCCCGCGAGCCAGTGGATCACGTCCAGGTCGTGCGCGCCCTTCTGCAGCAGAAGGCCCGTGGTCCGGGCCCGTTCGGCATGCCAGTCCTTGAAGTAGTAGTCGCCGCCGTGACCGACGAAATGCCGGCACCACACCGCCCGCACGGTTCCGATCGCCCCTTCGTCGACGAGCCCGCGCATGGTGCGCAGGACCGGCAGATGGCGGAGGTTGTGCCCGACGTACAGCCGGGTGCCGGTGCGGGCCGCGGCGGCCAGGACCCGGTCGCAGTCGTCGAGGTCGACGGCCAGCGGCTTCTCGACGAACACGGCGACACCGGCTTCGAGGAAGTACAGGGCAGGGGCCGTGTGGAGGTCGTCCGGGGTGAGGACGAAGACGGCGTCCAGGTCGTCCGTGAGCATGTCCTCGTAACGGTCGTGGATCCGGACGTCCGCCCCGAAGAGCGTCCGGGCGTCGGTCCTGCCGCGCTCGGAGGGATCCGCGCAGGAGACCACGCGGGCCGAGCCGGGCCGCTCGGCCAGGACGGCCAGCCCGGCTCGCTGGCCCGTGCCTACGACACCGACACGCAGTTCCTGCGCGGCCGGCTGGTCGGTCATGGAGCATCCCTTCGTCGCGAACAGGCAGACGTGGCGGACGCCTGGACGCCCTGGGCCCGTCGGAGGGTCGGCCGCGGTGCGCGGTGGTGGAGGGGCAGAGATGCGGCACGCCACCCGGGCCGACAGCGGTGCCCCGGTGCGACCGTCACACCGACGACCCTAGATGCTTGAAGGTGCTCAATCAACGCTTGCATCAAGCAGTTTCGAGCATCCATCTCTGTGCCCGGTCGCCGCCGTCAGCGGTTGCACCCGGCCGGGCGAGCGCCCAACTCACTCAGCGGAAGCGGGACTTCGCCACCGTTGACATCCTTGAACGCGATCGCTTTACTCTCGGACTACACCGGAGCCACGCTCCGCGTTCAGAGGCACGCCCAGCCGGTATGCAGGCCCCGCGCCGCAAGCCCGGCCCGAGTCGCCAGGACACCTGACGCGTCCGAGGCGGGGACGTGCCCGCTGCCCCTGGAGCTCACACATGAGCCACCTGAACACCACCTCTGCCAAAGTGACCGGCACCATCATCGGCGCGGCCGCGCTGACCGGCGCCCTGTTCGTCGCGGCACCCTCGACGCAGGCGGCGGCCGTGTCCCTGCCGCCCACGCACGCGGGCTTCGACTACCAGATCGGAGGCGCCTACACGCCGCCCTCCGGCGTCAAGGTCGTCACCCGTGACCACACCGCCTCCCCGGCGGCGGGCCTGTACAACATCTGCTACGTCAACGCCTTCCAGGCGCAGCCGGGCGCGGAGGGCGAGTGGGCGGCGGACCTGCTGCTCCGCGACTCCGCGGGCAAAGTCGTCTACGACGAGGACTGGGGCGAGGCCCTCCTCGACGTCAGCACGGCCGCCAAGCGCCAGCGGATCGCCGACCAGATCGGATCCCAGATCGACGGCTGCCGGGACAAGGGCTTCCAAGCCGTCGAGCCCGACAACTACGACAGCTACAGCCGCTCCGGAAACCGTCTGACGGCGAACAACGCGCAGGCGTTCATCAAGCTGCTCTCCGCCCGCGCCCACGCGGACGGCCTGGCCATCGCCCAGAAGAACACCCCCGAGCTGGCCGGCAACCGCACCGCCAACGGCCTCGACTTCGCCGTGGCCGAGGAATGCGGCCAGTACGACGAGTGCGGCGACTACACCAGCGCCTTCGGCAACAACGTGATCGTGATCGAGTACACCAACTCCGGCAGGTCGAAGGCGTGCAAGGGATGGGGCGGCACGCTGAGCATCGTCCAGCGCGACGTGGAGGTCTCGCCGGCCGGCAGCAGCGGGTACGTCCGCAAGACCTGCTAGGGCACCTCCCGCACTGATCGCGACCCCAGGCTCGCCCGAAACGCGTGTCGGCCTGTGACGGCTCACCGAGCCGCCGCAGGCCGACATCACCTGATGCTCAGTCATGCGGGTTTCCCCGGTGTTTCACGCACGTCCAATCATTGCTTTCCTCTTGACAGCTGCCCGGCACCATCGTTTAACTCCTGGTCAACGCCGCAGTCGAAGCACTCGGCGGCAGAGGTACGCCCAGCCGGTAGCTGACCACGCGCCAGGAGTCCGGACTGAGTCGCCAGGACCACGTCGGTGTCCGAGGCGGGGACGTACCCACCATGTTCTGGGGCTTGGACATGATCTGTATCCATGCGACTCCCCGCGGACGACGAGACAGCGCCCGCACCCGGCCTCCCGCCCCGCTCCGCGCCCGTCCCTGAGCACCGCCGCACGGCGTTCCGGCCGGCCGGGACCGGCCCCGCACCGGGCCCCGCCGGGACCACCCGACGTCGCCGCGGCCGGAACTCCGTACCGAGAACGCGTCCCCGACGCACCGCGCATGTCCCACAGCTCCGCACGGGAGGTATCCATGTCCGCGCTCACCCGAAGCGCACAGCCCGAACGCCGCACCGTGCTGCGCGCCGGCGCGGCCCTGGCCACCACGGCGGCCGCGGGCCTGGCGGCCTCCGGCTGCGCGGCGGGCGGCGACGACGGCGTGAGCGCCGACGGCACCGTGACGATCGAGATGTGGCACGGGCAGACCGACACGGGCAAGAAGGCGATGGAGTCGCTGGTCGCCTCGTTCATGCGCAGCCACCCCCGTATCCGGGTGGATGTGGGCGGCGGGGTGCTCGCCGACGCGATGCTCCAGAAGGTGACGGCCGCCCTCGCGGCGGGCTCCTACCCGGACATCGCCTACATCTTCGGCTCCGACCTGGCGAGCGTCGCCCGCGGCCCGCAGGTCGTCGACCTCACCGACATGGTCCGACACGCGGGCACGCCCTGGACGAACTACTGGGCGCCGGCCCGCCAGGCCGTGACCGTCAACGGCCGGGTACGCGCCGCGCCCGCCCTGCTGGACTCGCTCGCGGTGGTCTGCAACCGGAAGCTCTTCCAGGAGGCCGGCCTGCCGCTGCCCGAAGCCCACTGGCGCTGGGACGACTTCGTCGCCACCGCCAAGGCGCTCACGGACGTCGGCCGCGGCCGTTTCGGCACCGGCTGGCCCGGCGTCGGCGACGAGGACACCGTCTGGCGTCTTTGGCCCATGATCTGGGACCTCGGCGGGGACGTCGTCGCCGACGACGGCAAGCACATCGGGTTCGCCGACGCCGGGACCCGCGCCCTGGAGGTGGTCGCCGCCCTGGCCCGGGACAAGAGCGTCTACGTCGACCCGAAGCCGGGCAGCGAGCAGATGTACCAGGTCTTCCTGTCCGGCCGGATGGGCATGGCCGTCACCGGTCCCTGGCAGCTCCCCGACATCCGGCAGGCGAAGATCGACTATCACGTCGTCCCGCTGCCCACCTTCTCCGGCCGGCCGGTGACCATCAGCGGACCCGACACCTGGACGGTGTTCGACAACGGCGCTGCCCGCAGGAAGGCCGCCAAGACCTTCGTGAGCTGGCTGATGCAGCCCGCGCAGGACGTGCGCTGGGACATCGACGCGGGCAGCCTCCCGCTCAGCCGCCGCACCCGCGACCTGCCCGCCTGGCAGCACCAGGAGAACACCACCGAGGGCCTGGAGGTGTTCACCAAGGCACTGGACTCGGCCCGGGTACGGCCCGTGCACGCCGCCTACCCGCAGATCTCGCAGGCCCTCGGACAGGCCGTCGTCGCGGTGCTGCTGGGCCGGAGCAGTCCCGCCCAGGCAGTGCGCTCCTGCGCCGCCGACGCCAACGCCGCACTGCTCATACCCCGCTGAGGAGATCCGCCGTGTCCCGAGTGCCCACCCCGATCACTCTGTCCCGGCCCCCCGACAACCGGCGTACCCTGCGCCGCAGGCGGGCCGCCGAGTCCGCGACGGCCTGGACGTTCGTATCGCCCGCGGTCCTGATCATCCTCGGTCTCAGCGTGGTGCCCATCATCTGGTCGCTGCTGCTGTCCTTCCGGGCCGACGACCTCGTCACACCGAGCCGCTGGGTGGGCCTGGACAACTACCGCGCCCTCGCCCAGGACCCGCACTTCAGCCAGGCGGTGCACAACACCCTGCTCTACACCGCGCTGTACGTGCCGGCGAGCATGGTGGCGGGGCTGCTGCTCGCCCTCGCCCTGAACCGGCGCATACGCTTCGTCGGGTTCTACCGCACGTTGTTCTTCATGCCGTTCGTGGTCTCCTCCGCCGCGCAGGGCGTGCTGTTCTCGTTCATCCTGGATCCGCAGTTCGGCGCGGCCAACGCGGTACTGCACCACCTCGGCATACCGGCGCAGGGTTTCCTCAACGATCCGTCCCAGGCGCTGCTCGTGCTGGTCGCGATCAGTCTGTGGAGCGGTACCGGCTTCTGCATGGTCATCTATCTCGCGGCCCTGCAGGACGTGCCGGCCTCGCTGACCGAGGCGGCCCGGCTGGACGGCGCCGGCCGCCTCCAGATCCTGCGGCACGTCACCCTGCCCACGCTCAGGCCCGTCTCGGTGTTCCTGCTGCTGTGGCAGACCATCGAGGCCCTCCAGACGTTCGACCTCGTGTACGTCACCACCAAGGGCGGACCCCTCGGCTCCACCGCGGTGATCGTCTACTTCATCTGGGAGCAGGCGTTCAAGAACGCCACCGCAGGGTACGGCGCCGCCTCGGCCTACGTACTGGCCGCCGCCCTGGGCCTGATCGGCCTGATCTTCCAGATCGCCCGCCGCCGACTCCAGGGAGCCGCCGCATGACCGCCGTCTCCGCCCCGCCCGAGGCCGCGCAGGCCGCCCCGACCGCCCGGCCCGTGGCCGGCCGGCGACGCCCGCGGCTGCCGTTCAGCCCCTGGCACCTGCTGCTCGCGCCGATGGCCCTGCTGTTCGCGGTACCGCTGATCTGGCTGGCGCTCAGCTCGGTGATGTGCAACGCGGAGATCAACCGCTTCCCGCCGGCACTGTGGCCCTCCCGTCTGGACCTGGGCGGCTACCGCTATGTGCTCGGCAACGCGATGTTCCCGCGCTGGTTCGCCAACTCCTTCCTCGTCAGCCTCGTCACGGTCACCGCGAACCTCGTGCTCGGCACCCTGGGCGGCTACGCGTTCGCCCGGATGCGATTCGCCGGCTCCCGGCTGCTGCTGGGACTGATGCTGGCCACGATGGCGATCCCGTTCCAGCTGACGATGATTCCCACGTTCCTGGTCATGAAGCAGCTCGGCCTCATCGACACGCTCGGCGCGCTGATCGTGCCGTCCCTCGTCACGCCGTTCTCGGTGTTCCTCCTGCGGCAGTTCTTCCTCTCGCTGCCGCGCGAGCTGGAGGAGGCCGCCTGGATCGACGGCTGCTCGCGGCTGCACGTGCTGTGGCGGATCGTGCTCCCGCTGTCCCGGCCGGCCCTCACCACGGTGGCCGTCCTGACGTTCCTCAGCACCTGGAACGACCTGACCTGGCCGCTGATCGCCATCAACCACGACACCCAGTACACGCTCCAGCTCGGCCTCACGACCTTTCAGAGCCAGCACCACACACAGTGGTCCGCCGTGATGGCCGGGAACGTCATCACCGTGCTGCCGGTCCTGCTCGCCTTCCTCGGTGCGCAGAAGGCGTTCATCCAGTCGATCACCTCCACCGGTCTCAAAAGCTGATCCCGCTCGTCACCCGACCCACCACCCAGGCAGGACCACCTCACAGCCCACGCGGGACGACGTCCTCTCCCGCCCTTCCGAGACCGAGGAAACCCCGGTATGACCACCCCCAAGATCGCCTTCGTCGGCGCAGGCAGCGTCGTCTTCACCCAGGGACTGCTCGCCGACCTCCTCGCGTTCCCCGAACTGAAGTCCGCGCACGTCGCGCTGCACGACATCGACACCGATCGCCTGGCCACCGCACACGCGGCCGCCCGGCGCATCGCCGACACGCTCGGCGCCCGCCCGAACGTCACCGCGCACACCGACCGCCGCGAAGCCCTGGCCGACGCCGACTTCGTCATCAACATCGTGCAGATCGGCATGGCCGAGGCCACCCGGACCGACTTCGAGGTACCGGCCCGCCACGGCGTACGGCAGACGATCGGCGACACCCTCGGCATCGGCGGCATCTTCCGCGCCCTGCGCACGTTCCCGTTCCTGAAGGAGCTGGGGCGGGACATCGCCGAGGTCTGCCCGCAGGCCTGGCTGCTGAACTACACCAACCCCATGGCCATGAACGTGCAGTACCTGACGCAGGCCACCGGCCTGACCCGCGTGGTGGGTCTGTGCCACTCGGTGTACTGGACGATGCGCGACCTAGCGGACCTGGTCAAGGTGCCCTACGAGGAGATCAGTTACCACGCCGCGGGCGTCAACCACCAGGCGTGGGTGTTGCGCTTCGAGCACCAGGGCCGGAGCCTCTACCCGAAGCTGGACGAACTGATCGCCTCCGACGACCAGTTGCGTCGCAGGGTCCGGGTCGACATGTACCGCCGGCTCGGCTACTACCCCACGGAGACCAGCGAGCACTCCTCCGAGTACGTGCCCTGGTATCTGCACCACGACAGCGAGGTGGAGCGGCTGCGGCTGCCGATCGGCGAGTACCTCAAGATCGTCGACGAGAACGTCGCCACGTACGAGATGACCCGCGACGCGCTGACCGCCGGGACGCCGGTCGCCGTCGAGGGGACGATGGAGTACGCGCCACAGATCATCCACAGCATGGTGACCGGCACCCCGCGCACGGTGTACGGCAACGTCCCCAACCGGTCCCTGATCGACAACCTGCCCGCGCACGGGATCGTCGAGGTGCCGTGCCTGGTGGACCCGCTGGGCGTCCAGCCCACCCGCGTCGGCTCCCTGCCGCCCCAGCTCGCGGCACTCAACCGCACGTATCTGAGCGCGAACGACCTGGTGGTGCGGGCGGCCGTCGAGGACGACCCGCGGCACATCAGGCACGCGGCGATGACCGACCCCGCCACGGCTGCGGCCCTGCCGGTCGAGGACATCTGGCGGCTGTGCGACGACATGGTCAGCGCCCACGGCGACCTCCTCCAACCCGGACTGCGGGCGCTCCTGGGCTCGTGAGCGACCGCGGGCGGTGGGCCGACACCCTGTCGGCCCACCGTCCGTCCCGAGTGCCGGATGAACCGTCGGGTTCCTCACGACTCACTGGGCGGGGCCGTGCTCTGCCGTTCCACCAAGTGCGTCGCCAGCTCGATGCGCTGGGCGGCCCTGCCGGATTCCTCGGGGCCGAACAGCATGCGTGACGCCTCCTCGGCCATGCGCCGCAGAGGCTGGTGCACCGTGGTGAGCGGGGGGCTCGACCACTGCGCGAGGGGCACGTCGTCGTACCCGACCACGGACAGGTCCTCCGGTACGCGCAATCCTCTGAGGCGGGCCGCCTCCAGCACGCCGAGCGCCTGGAGATCGCTGCCCGCGAAGATCGCCGTCGGCCGGTCCGGCCCGTCCAGCAGGCTCATCGCGTGGTCGAAGCCGCCCTGCACGTGGAAGTCTCCGAACCGCACGAGCCGCGGGTCCACGTCCAGGGACGCCATCGCCATGGCGGAGCGATAACCGTCGAGGCGCGCACGTGAACACAGCATGTCCTCCGGTCCGGTGATGACCGCGATACGCCGGTGGTTCCGTGCCGTGAGATGCCGGGTGGCCGCGAGACCGCCGGCCCAGTTCGCCGAGCCCACCGACGGCACGTCGGGGTCGGGGTCGCCCGCGGGATCGACCACGGCGAAGGGGACGGCCGCCGACCTGAGCCGCTGTCTGACGTCGCGCGGAAGCGTCGAGAAGACCAGGACGACGCCCAACGGTTTTCTTCTCAGCACTCCTTCGAGCCACTCCGGCCCAGGCGCGTGCCGCGTGCCGCTCACGGTGAGGACCACGGTCGCGTGGTTCTCCCGCGCGACCTGCTCCACCCCCTTGACCAGTTCCATCGCCCAGATGCTCTCCAGCTCGTGGAACACCAGCTCAAGAAGGGCGGGCCGGGCTGGATTCCGGGGCCGGCGACGGTAGCCGTGGGCCTCCAGTGCGCGCTCGACCTTGGCCCTGGTCACGCGGGACACGTCCGAACGACCGTTGACCACCTTCGAAACTGTCGGCAGCGAAACGCCCGCAATTCTGGCCACCTCGGCCAGGGTCACCTGGCTGCCGATCTTGCCGTCCTCGCCCATGTGCGCAGGATACAGGCGGCAATACCCGTAACGGTTTGGGCGTGTGCGTGCATGACTGTTGACCGAGCCTCAGGCCTGTCCTAGTGTCCCCAGCGCATTGACTTTCGGTAATGAGGCCGAAACTTTCGAAGGGCTCCAACGATGAAGACACGCGCGCGCTTGCCCAGACTGGTCGCCTGCGGTGCGACGCTCGCCCTGGCGCTCCCGCTGGCCGCCTGCGGCAACGGCAACGGCCAGTCGTCGAGTGACGGAAAGATTCACGTTCTGGTCTACGGGGACGCCAGCAACAAGGTCGAGAGGCAGATAGTCGCCACGTTCAACAAGACGTCCGACGTCAAGGCCGTCCTCGACACCATCCCCGGCGCCGACTACCAGCAGAAGCTCCAGACGATCATCAACACCCCGCAGGCCCCGGACATCTTCTTCAACTGGGGCGGCGGCAGTATCCAGCCGTTCGTCAAGGCCGACCTGCTGCTACCGCTGGACGGTTTCATCGCGAAGAACCCGGACCTGAAGTCGAAGTTCCTGCCCTCGGTCTTCAACAGCGCGGTGGTCAACGGCAAGCCGTACGGCGTCCCGATGCGCGGCACGCAGCCCGTCCTGCTGTTCCACAACAAGAAGGTCCTCAAGGACGCGGGGGTCACGCCGCCCCAGACCTGGGACGAACTGCTCGACGCGGTCAAGAAGCTCAAGGCCCGGGGTGTCACCCCGATCGCCCTGGGCGGCGGCGACAGGTGGCCGACCCTGATGTGGTTCGAGTACCTCTACGACCGTATCGCCGGGCCGGGCCTGTTCCAGAAGGCGATCGAGGGCGACAAGTCGGCGTGGGAGAGCCCCGACAGCAAGAAGGCGCTGAGCATGCTCAGGGATCTGGTGGACGCCGGCGCCTTCGGCAAGAACTACGACTCGGTGAAGTACACCAACGGCGCGTCACCGGCACTCGTCGCCTCCGGCAAGGCCGGCTTCGAGCTCATGGGTTCGTGGTACTACGCCCAGCAGCAGACGGACGCCAAGAGCTTCGCCGAGAAGGACCTCGGCTACACGGCGTTCCCCACCGTTCCCGGCGGCAAGGGCGACCCCGCCGACGTCGTCGGAAACACCAACAACTTCTACTCGGTGCTGCGCAAGACCAAGTATCCCGACGCCGCCGCCAAGTTCCTGAAGCTCATGTACTCGGACGAGTTCGTGAAGGCCCAGCTGGCCATCGGCAACCTGCCCACGACCACGAACACCGAGTCCTTCCTGGACACTTCAGCCAACCCGGACTACTCGCACTTCCAGTACAACCTGGTCGCCAAGGCTCCGGCGTTCCAGCTGTCCTGGGACCAGGCGTATCCGCCGGCCGCCGGGACCCCGATCCAGCAGGCCGTGCAGCAGTTCTTCGACGGCCAGATAGACGCCGACGGCTTCATCAAGGCCATGCAGGCACTTCCGAGTGAATGAACGGCTCATGACTACACAGATCACGAGCACCCCGTCCGCCGCCAGGTCCCTCAAGGTGGCCCGGCGGCGGGCGGGCGGCTCGTCAACGGCCAACGTGGCGCGGCCCGGCTTCGGCTGGGCACTTCCCGCCGCCCTGTTCTTCGCTGTCTTCGCGATCGTTCCGCTGATCATGGTCGCTGTGCTGTCCTTCACGACCTGGAACGGGCTCGGGTCGCCGCAGTTCGTCGGCACGGACAACTGGTCACGTCTTCTGGACGACCCCGTGATGCTCAAGAGCATCTGGGTGACCCTGCTCCTGACCGTTCTCGGCATCCTCATCCAGACACCGCTCAGCATTCTCCTCGGCGTCTGGGCCGCCGGCTACCAGCGCAACCGCGCCGTGCTGTCCGTCATCTACTTCATCCCCCTGCTGCTGTCCGGCACCGCCGTCTCCGTCCTCTGGCGGGCGCTGCTCGACCCCAACTTCGGGATCCCCGCCGACGCCGGCTGGCTGTTCGGTGACGGGAACCTGTTCGGCAAGCAGGCCACGGCCATCGGGGTCCTGGCCTTCGTCAGCACCTGGCAGTTCACCCCCTTCCACACCCTGATCTACCAGGGTGCGGCACGGGCCGTCCCGCAGGTGCTCTACCAGGCCGCGGAGATCGACGGGGCGGGCCGCTACCGGCAGTTCTTCCACATCACGCTGCCGCAGCTGCGCAACTCGATGATCACCTCGATGATCCTGATGACCGTCGGCGGTCTGACCACCTTCGAGACCGTCCTCATCCTCACGCAGGGCGGACCCGGCACCGACACCACCATCAGCGCCTATTACATGTACGAGAAGGCCTTCAAGGAGTTCGACTTCGGCGCCGGCGCCGCCATCGCCCTCACTCTGGTCGTGGCCTCCACCGTCATCTCGCTCGTCGTCGTCCGCGTGTCGGGCTACGACAAGATGCGCAGCACCATGGAGGGCGTGTCATGAGGCGCCGTCCCAACTACGTCGCCGGTGTCGGCTCCGCCGTCTGGCTGTTCCTCGTCGGACTGCCGCTGTACGTGATGATCGCCGCGACCCTGCGCACGCGCGGCGACTACGCGTCGAACGGTCCGGTGTCGGTACCCGACACCTTCACCTTCGACAACTACCTGGGCGCGTTCGACAGCGGCTTCGGCCGGTACTTCCTCAACACCATCGCCGTCACGGCGGCCGTCGTGGGCCTGGTGCTGGTCCTGGTTCCGCCGCTCGCGTACGCCATCGTCCGCAGCCGCTCCAAGGTGACCTCACTGGTCTTCCGTCTGTTCCTGCTCGGACTCGCCATTCCGGCCCAGGCCGTCATCGTGCCGATGTTCTACCTCATCAGCAAAGCAGGCCTGTACGACAACCTGCTGGGCGTCATCCTGCCGACAGCGGCGTTCTGCCTGCCGATGTCGGCCCTGATCCTCAGCGGCACCATGCGGGACATCTCTCCCGAACTCTTCGAGGCCATGGCGGTGGACGGAGCGACTCCACGGCGCATGTTCTTCCAGCTGGTCGTACCGCTCTCGCGCGGCGGCCTCTCCACGATCACCGTGTTCTCGGCGCTCCAGGCATGGAACGGGTTCCTCTTCCCGCTGGTGCTGACCCAGTCCGACTCGACGAAGGTGATCACGCTGGGTCTTTACAACTTCCAGACCGAACACGGCATCGACATCCCCGGCCTGCTCGGGGCCGTGATGCTGTCCATGGTGCCCGTCCTGCTCGTCTACCTGTTCGCCCGTCGCGCCCTGGTCCAGGGCCTGATGGGCGTCGGAGGAAAGTGACCGCCACGTGGCTGTAGAGACCTCCCACCCGGTCCCCGTGTGGAACGACCCGTCCCGCCCCCTCGCCACCAGAGTGGCGGCCCTGATCGAGGCAATGACCCTGGAGGAGAAGACGGCGCAGCTGTACGGCGTGTGGGTCGGCGCCTCCGCCCAGGGCGACGAGGTGGCTCCCCACCAGCACGACATGGAGGAAGCGGTCGATCTCGAGGCGTTGATGCCCACCGGACTGGGTCAGCTGACCCGGCCCTTCGGCACCGCACCCGTCGACCCCGCCCTCGGGGCTCTCTCCCTGCAACGCACCCAGGCCCGCATCGTCTCGGCGAACCGCTTCGGAATCCCCGCTCTCGCGCACGAGGAATGCCTCGCCGGCTTCGCGGCCTGGGGGGCCACCGCCTACCCCGTCCCGCTGTCCTGGGGCGCCACGTTCGACCCCGGGGTGGTACGCCGTATGGCCGCGGCCATCGGTCGTGACATGCGCTCCGTCGGTATCCACCAGGGGCTCGCGCCGGTCCTCGACGTGGTGCGCGACGCCCGCTGGGGGCGCGTGGAGGAGACGATCGGCGAGGACCCGTACCTCGTGGCCACCATCGGGACGGCCTACGTACAGGGACTGGAGTCGGCGGGAATCATCGCGACCCTCAAGCACTTCGTCGGCTACTCCGCGTCCCGCGCGGGACGCAACCTCGCTCCCGCCGCGATCGGGCCCCGGGAACGCGCCGACGTCCTGCTGCCTCCGTTCGAGATGGCCGTCCGGGAGGGCGGCGCCCGCGCCGTCATGCACGCCTACAACGACAACGACGGTGTACCCGCCGCCGCCGACCGGCAGTTGCTGACCGGCCTGCTCCGTGACACCTGGGGCTTCGACGGGACGGTCGTCGCCGACTACTTCGGCATCGCCTTCCTGAAGACCCTCCACGGTGTGGCGGCGGACTGGGCCGACGCCGCGCACACCGCCCTCACGGCGGGCGTCGACGTCGAACTGCCCAGTGTCAAGACCTTCGGTGAACCACTCGTCCAGGCCGTCAAGGACGGTCGGGTCCCGGAGTCCCTCATCGACGGCGCCCTCAGCCGGGTACTCCGTCAAAAGGCCCAGCTCGGCATGTTGGACCCCGACTGGGATCCCGTGCCGGCCGCCTTGCGCGGCACCGATCCCGACGACCCGGAGGCCCTGCGCGGCAAGGTCGACCTGGATCCTCCCGCGAACCGCGAACTGGCACGTGAGGTGGCCGAGAAGGCCGTGGTGCTGCTCAGCAACAACGACGGCGTACTGCCTCTCGCCACGCCGCGCAGGATCGCGCTCGTCGGCCCCAACGCGACGGAGGCCACAGCCGTACTGGGCTGTTACTCCTTCCCCATGCACGTCGGCGTCCAGCACCCGGCCGTCCCCGTCGGCATCGACCTGCCCACCCTCCACGACGCTCTGACAGCCGAGTTCCCGGACGCGGCCATCACCGTCGCCCGCGGCACGGGCGTCGACGACGGCGACCTCTCCGGGATCGACACGGCGGTGGACGCGGCCCGCAACGCGGACGTCGTCATCGCCGTCCTGGGCGACCGCGCGGGCCTGTTCGGCCGTGGGACCAGCGGCGAGGGCTGCGACACGGAATCACTCACCCTGCCCGGCGCCCAGCAGCAGCTCCTCGACGCACTGCTCGACTCCGGTCGTCCGGTCGTCACCGTCCTCCTCGCGGGTCGGCCCTACGCTCTGGGCCGTGCGGTGGACGAATCCGCGGCGATCGTCCAGTCGTTCTTCCCGGGAGTCGAGGGCACCCGGGCGATCGCCGGCGTACTCAGCGGCCGGATCAACCCCTCCGGGCGCCTGCCCGTCAGCGTGCCCCGCAGCCCCGGAGCCCAGCCGACCACCTATCTCGGCGCCCGCCTGGCCCAGGTCAGTGACGTCTCCAACATCGACCCGACCCCGGCGTTCGGCTTCGGTCACGGCCTCAGTTACACGACCTTCACCTGGAGCGATCTCACGGTTCGAACCCAGCAGGCCTCCACCGGGGGCGAGTTCACCATCGCCTTCACCCTCCGCAACTCGGGCGAGCGGACCGGGACCGAAGTCGTTCAGCTCTACCTCCACGACCCTACGGCCTCCGTCGTCCAGCCGGTGCAGCGCCTGGTCGGCTACGACAGGGTGTCCCTCGCGCCGGGCGAAGCCCGTCGTATCGACATCACCGTTCCGGCCGACGTCGCGTCCTTCACCGGTCGCGACGGGCACCGCATCGTCGAACCGGGCGACCTGGAACTCCGCCTGGCGTCGTCGAGCACGACCGCGCACCTGACGACAACGGTCACCCTCACCGGCCCCGTCCGTACCGTGGACGGGACCCGCCGATTCCACGCCGCCTTCGCCCAGCAGGACCGCCTCGAGGAGTAGTCGGAGGCCGAGGCCGGGGCCCCGGCGGATCGCTCGGCCGGAGTCTCCGGCCGAGCGATCCGACCACGCCTGGGGTGGTGGCCGTTCACATGAAATTGCGGGTGTGCAGTGCGGAGAGGGCCGCCGCCTCGTCGTCGGGGAAGCCCAGCCGGGCCAGCCGGTGGCGACGCCCCTGGTCCATGTCGGACTGCAACCGCCGCACCGCGCGCCAGCCGCGTTCGATCGCCTGCGGGGTCCAGGAACCGGCGGCGAGCAGCACCAGGGCGTCGAACACCTCCGCGTTCAGGCCGGCGGTGTGGGTCAGGGCCTCGTGGCGGCGTTCCACGGCGGCCCGCAGCCTGCCGCGCAGTCGGGGGTCCACGGTGCTGCGGTGTTCGAGGTGGCCGAGGCCGAACGCGACGTGCCGCGCCTCGTCCTGGCGGACGAGCCCGCTGATGCGGTGCGTGACGGGGTCGGGGGCGTGACGCTCCAGGAACGCCAGCAGGTTGAGGAAGCTGCCCTCGCCGAGTACGGAGAGCAGGAAGGACGCGATGGAGAAGTCCGGCTCTGTCATCAGGGTCGCCAGCGAGGCCCGGCCGCCCACCGAGGAGGTGCCCATCGGGCCGCCCTTGAGCAGCGCCCGCCGGGTGAAGACCTCCACGTGCCGGGCCTCGTCGGCGGCCTGTACGGCGAGCAGTTGCAGCACCTCCCGGAAGTGCGGGTGCACCTGGGCCAGCAGCCGTCCGGGGATGACCAGGGCGGCCTGCTCGTTCTCCACCAGGTAGGTCATCACCTGTACGACGGCCCGCTCCACGTCGTCGGGCAGGGTGAAGGGCGTCTCCCACGGGATCGCGGTGTGCGGGTCCCATTGCGCGGCGGCCGCCTGGCGGTACAGGCGCGGCGCCAGCTCCGTCCAGACGGTGTCGCGGTCGGCGAGGGCGAAGTGCGTCTCGGGTCCGCCGGCCTCGACGAGCGCGCCGCGCGCGGCCAGGCCCCAGTGTGCCGCGGCGTGCTCGGCCACCCCGTCCGCCCCGGCCCCTCCGGCCCGTTCGGCACCGTCCCAGCGGGCCGCCATCGCGGTGCCCCGGTGCACCTGGGCGCGGACCGGGGCTTGCTCGGGGGGCGCCGCTGTGACCGTGTGGCCTTGTCGGCGGCACCAGACCGCGAGATGGGACAGCAGTTCCGGGTGCGTGCCCGACACGGCGACCGGACGGCCGGGGGCCGCCCGGTCGAGCGCCCGGCTCAGCAGCAGGTGCGCTCCCTGGTCGAAGCCGAGTCCGGCGAGGTCGAGGGGCAGCGCACTACCGGGTTGCCGGTCGTCGTGGGTCACGGCTGGTAACCGGTGGCCGTGATCCGGCCGTCCGGGTCGTAGAAGCCCGTGACGTCGATGGCCGCCTCCAGTTGGGCGAAGCCGCTCTGGCGAGCCGGGACCCAGCGGGTGAGGCCTTCCAGGTCGAGCAGGTGGCGCACCTGGGGGTCGGCGTAGGACATCGACAGCAGCAGCGCGGTGAGGTGGTCGGCCCGCTCCGCGGCGAGTGCGGGCCCGGCGGCGAGCACGCAGTGGTCGTAGGGGGCCGTGCGGGTGAGTACCCGTGTGCTGTCCGGGGGCAGGGTTCCGTCCTGGCTGAAGGCGAGGTGGTTGGCGTCGATCATGCAGGCCGCCGCGGCCCGGCCGGCCAGCAGGGCGCGGGCGGCGTCCCGTTCGCCGCCGATGTGGTCTCCGTGCAGTCCGACGCCGCTGTCGTGGCGTTCGACGCGCAGGCCGGTGTCCGTGTCGATGCCCAGTTCCCGCAGGTGGTGCAGGGGGATCAGGGTGGCCTGCGGCGAGTCCGGCGCGCCCACCGCGACGGTGCGGCCCTTGAGGTCGGCGACCGCGGCGAGGGGTGCGTCGGTCCGGACCACGACCACCGAGGTGAGGTCCTGGTCGGTGTCGCGCATGACGAGCGGCCGGACGTCGGCGCCCGCCGCCCGGGCCAGCCGCCGGGTGCGCAGCCAGGCCAGCGGTGACTGCCAGGCCACGTCGATGCGGCCGCGCACCAGGTCCTCGGTCTGCCGTTCGTAGTGGGCGTAGAGCACGAAGTCGAAGGGGAGTCGCTGCTGCCGCAGCCAGGTCCGGAAGCCGGACCAGATCGTCACCACTTTGGGGTCGTAGGCGACGGCCCCCAGGACCAGCGGGTTCATCGTGCCTCCTCGAACAGGGGCAGGCCGAGTCCGGCCCGTCCGCAGAAGTCGTGGAGCGCCTCGGTGGTCGGTGCCATCACGCGGGCCGCCAGAGCGTCCCGGAAGCGGCGTTCCACCCCCCAGTCGCGGCGGAACGCGCTGCCTCCGCACAGCCGCATGACGGTGTCCGCCACCTCTGCGGTGGTCTCCGCAGCCAGCGCCTTCACCTGGAGCACCCGCAGCGTCGCGTCGCGACGGCCGGTGTCGAGCGCGGCGAGGGTGTCGTCCAGGAAGGCGCGGACGGCGTCGGCGCGCAGCCGCGTCAGGGCGTACTCCCTGCGGGCGTGCGGCTGCTCGGCCAGGCTCTGCCCCAGATGCTCCAGTCGGGTGGTACGCAGGTGGTCGGCGGCCAGCGCGAGAAGCGCCTCGCTCACGCCGAGGCAGAAGGCGGCGTTCAGGACGAGGAAGCGGGGCAGCACCAGTTCCAGGGCGGTGGACAGGCCCTCGCCGTCCGCGGCCAGCCGGGCGGTGACGGGGATCCGCACGTCCTTGGCACCGACGGGACTGGAGGCGTTGCCGCGCAGCCCGAACCCGTCGTAGTCGCCGTGCACGTCCAGGCCCGGGCTGTCGCTCGGCACCAGCCACAGGGTCATGGGGCCGGCGGCCCGAAGGGGCCGGCTCGACCACACGTAGCTGTCCGCCTCACCTGCCGAAGTGACCCAGGATTTACGGGCGTTCAGAAGTACCTCGTCGGTACCGTCCGCGACGGCGGTGCTGACGGGGGCCCAGAAGTCGCTGCGCGAGCCCTGCTCCGAGAAGGCCAGGGTGCTCAGATGGCGTCCTTCGGCGACCGCCCGCCGCACGGTGTCCGGGCCGTGCGCCTCGATGGCGGCCACGGCCGCGTAGTGCATCAGCAGCACCATGGCGGTCGACCCGCAGGCGCCGGCCAGCCGCTCGACGACCCCGGCGGCCTGCCGCAGGTCCGCGTCCGCCCCGCCGAACTCCGTCGCGCTGAGCAGCCCCAGCCCGCCCGCGGCAGCGAGGGCCCGCATCCCCTCCCGGGGGAAGGCCCCCTCCCGGTCGACCTGTTGGGCCAGCGGTGCGACGACGTCGTGGATCACCGCGTCCAGCGCCTGCACGGTGTCCGGTGCCTGGGCGGAGCGGGCCGGCTGCGGCATGGTGGCCTCTTTCATGATCGGTGCGTGGTGCCACCTTCGCACCCGAGGGTCCGTTTCCCACCGAAACGCACCGATCCGGACAGAAAAGCGGACGCCTGCACGGCGGAGCGCAGACCGTCCGTGGGTTCCCGCCCGGGGCACTGTCACACCCGTCCGCCGGAAAGACCCGAGGGCGGGGTCAGCCCGGGATGCCGCGGAGGTACTGGGTGAGCGTCCGGCCGGGAATCGACCCGGAGGGGACACGACGGACCGGGACGCCACCCATGGCCTCGTAGAAGGGTTCTGCGTTCGGGTCCGCGTCGATGGTGAATTGGGTGAAGCCCAGGGCCGCGGCGGTCTCGACGACATGCGTGAACAGTCGGCGGCCGACACCCTCGCCGATCGCCCGCGGATCGACGAACATCATGCCCAGCACGCCCTGGGGTGGCTCGCCCTCCAGGGTCGTGAACCCCACGACCCTGCCGTCCCTCTCCGCCACGGCCGTCCGCCGTCCGGCCAGTTCCGCGTCCGTGAGCGTGAGTTCCGCGCGGCACGCAGCGAGGAACTCGGTGTCGTAACCCCAGTGCGCCTTGGAGCGCAGCGCCAGGTCGGACAAGAACCCCGCTTCCCCCGGTCGGGCGGCCCGGATCGAGACGGTCACGCGGAACCTCCCGGGCGACGGCTGTCCCCTGCCGCCGGGTGCGGCGTCCAGACGGTCGCGTGGAGAGGGCCGTTGGACGCTGCCGGGTCCGTGGGTGGAAGTGCCGCGCTGCCTGCCACGACGCCGCGCCGGTCGACCTGTGCGGCAGCGGAGTCGAGGCCGCCGAGGGAGGGGAGGTAGGTGAAGGCGCCGTTGTCGGCGCGGGCGACGAAGGCGAAGGAGTTGGGAGCGAAGTTGTCACCGGCGATGAAGTTCCCGTTGATGTGCCTGGCCTCGGTGACGCCGCGCCCGGAGCCGATGGTGGCGGTCGTACGGGTGGTGAGGTCGTAGGTGCTGCAGAGCAGACTGTCACCGCCGACGACCGTGTTCCCGCTGACCAGCTGTCCGGTCAGGAAGTGGAACCCCAGGTCGGTGCGGACACCGGTGCGCAGGTCGTAGGCGTACCCGGAGAGGCTGTTGCCGGACGTGCGGGACTGGCCGACCACGGTGGGGCCGCTGACGTCGTCGGCCGTGCTGGAGCTTCCGCCGAGGGTGCCGAGATCGGTCATCGTCCGGGTGCGCAGGCTGTAGGCGTACCCGTGCGTGGTGGCCGGTGCGTTCGGCAGGGAGGAGCTGCCCACGACGGTCGTACCGCTGACGGCCGCCGCGGTACTGGTGCCCGAGGGTCCGGCGAGGCTGCCCAGATCGGTCATGGTCCCGGTGCGCAGGCTGTACGCGAAGGCGTGGGTGACCGCGTCCCCGGAGAGGGACGAGTCACCCACCACGGTGTCGCCGTCGAGACCGGTGATGTGGGTGCTGCTGCCGCCGAGCGTGCCGATGTCGACGAGGCGGCGGGTGCGGAGGTCGTAGACGAAGCCATGGGTCGGGCCGCCGGCGGGGAGGTCCGACTCCCCGACGACGTGGTCTCCCGCCACGCCGGTCGCCCTGCTGGAGTCCCCGAGCGTGCCCAGGTCGGTCATGGTGTGCCGGCGCAGGTCGTAGGCGAAGGCGTGCTCGGTGGCGTCGCCGCTCGTCAGTGAGCTGCCGACGACCGTGCCGCCGTCGATGGCGGTCGCCTCGCTGCGGGTGCCGCCCAGGGTACCCAGGTCCCGTACCGCGTACTGCAGGGACGGCGTCCCCGGCGCGGTCGGCGGCGCGTCGGCACCGTGGGCCGGGCCGGCGGCCGCGGCGAGCAGGCCCGCGCCCGCCAGCAGCCAGGCACGTGAACGCATGCGCATGATCCCCCCTGAAGTGGTCGGTCGCGACGAGCACGGTCCCCACTTGTACCTCAGTTCCGACCGGCCCCACAGTGGGCGGTCGGCCACGAACGGGACACCCGTGACGCCGGCCTCAGCCGGTGAGCAACGCACCCTGCCGCAAGCCGAGTTCGGCCTCGGCGACGGTGCGTGGCATGTCCGCGGTGGGTGTCCTGCGGTGCTCGGCGGTGGTGTTGACGTACGCGCTGGCGCCGTCGATGGCGACGAGCACGCGGGTGGCGGCGCCCCAGGGATCCGCGCAGGTGAAGACCCCGGCCGCCGCCCCCGCCACGATGAGCTCCTCCAGGCGCCGGCACCACAGCAGCTCCTGCTTCACGACGTGCTCGCGCAGCGCCGGACGGTAGCGCGAGAGGTGCCGCGCGTTCAGCCAGAGTTTGCTGACGTCGTGGAACTCGGCGCTCGACGTGAGCCCGAAGAACCTCCGGAAGGTGTCCAGGGGGGCGTCCGGCCCCGGCGGCAGCAGACCGTCGAGTTCCGCCATGGTGGCGTGGGTGAACGCCTCGGCCACCAGTTCGTCCGCGGCCGGGAAGTAGTGGCCGACGAGTCCGGGCCGGACCCCCAGGTCGTCGGCGACCCGGCGCAGCGTGATGCACTCCAGGCCCTCGACGAGGCCGATCCGCGCCGCCGTGGCGACGATTTCCCGACGGCGCTCGGCGGGTGCCTTGCGGACGCGCTTGCCCGGGGCTCTTGACGTCATGCGGTGGATGTTATTGAGTGGGCGACCAATAAGGCAATTGGTTGCGTGCCCAATAAGCGTCCCGCACATCCCCGCCGCATCTGGAGACACCATGTACGCCGTCACCGACCCGACCACCGGCGAGGTCGTCGAGACCTACCCGACCGCCACCGACGCCGAGGTCGCCGCGGCCGTCGACGCCGCCCACGCCGCCGGCGCGTGGGGCCGGTCCACCTCCGTGGCCGAGCGCGCCGCGCTGCTGCGCCGCCTCGGCGACCTGCACGCCGAGCACGCCGCGGAACTCGCGGCGAGCATCGTGCGGGAGATGGGCAAGCCGGTCGCCGAGGCGGAGGGCGAGATCGGCTTCTGCGTCGACATCTACCACTACTACGCCGACCACGCCGAGGAGTTCCTGGCCGACGAGCCGCTCCACGTCACCTCCGGCCCGGGCACCGCGGTCGTACGGCGCGGTCCGGTGGGGGTGCTGCTCGGCATCATGCCGTGGAACTTCCCGGCCTACCAGGTCGCCCGGTTCGCGGCCCCCAATCTGGCCGTCGGCAACACCATCGTCCTCAAGCACGCCCCGCAGTGTCCCGGTACGGCGGCGCTGCTGGAGCGGCTGTTCACCGAGGCGGGCTTCCCGGCGGGCGCGTACGTCAACGTGTACGCCACCAACGAGCAGGTCGCCGACGTGATCGCCGACCCCCGGGTGCACGGCGTGTCGCTCACCGGCTCCGAGCGGGCCGGGGCCGCGGTCGCCGAGATCGCCGGACGGCACCTGAAGAAGGTCGTCCTGGAGCTCGGCGGCTCGGACCCGTTCGTGGTGCTGTCCACGGACGACCTGGACGCCGTCGTCGAGGCCGCGGTGGCCGCCCGGCTCGACAACACCGGCCAGGCGTGCAACGCCGCCAAGCGGTTCGTGGTCGTGGCGGAGCTGTACGACGCGTTCGTCGAGAAGTTCACGGCCCGGCTGCTGGAGTCCGCCACCGGTGCGCCGCTGTCCTCGGCGGCCGCCGCCGAGACCCTCGCCCGGCAGGTCGGTGAGGCCGTGGCGCAGGGCGCCACCCTGCACGGCTCCGGCGAGCGGCGGGGCGCCTTCTTCCCGGCGGGTGTGCTCACCGGGCTGACCACCGAGCACGCGGCGGCCCGCCAGGAGCTGTTCGGACCGGTCGCGATGGTCTTCCCGGCCGCCGACGAGGACGACGCGGTACGCATCGCCAACGACACTCCGTACGGCCTCGGTTCCTACGTCTTCACCACCGACCCGGAGCAGGCCGCGCGGGTCGCCGACCGCATCGAGGCGGGCATGGTCTTCGTGAACGGTGTCGGAGCCGAGGGGGCCGAGCTGCCCTTCGGCGGGGTGAAGCGCTCCGGCTTCGGCCGGGAACTCGGCCGTCTCGGCATCGAGGAGTTCACCAACAAGAAGCTGATCCGCACGGTGGCCTGACCACCCCGGCGGGACTCCGGGACCCGGGCCGCACCGCTACGACCGTCCCGGGCGCCCGCCAACTCCGGAGGACGCGCGGCCGTGGCCCGGAACGTCGTCGCCGACACCCCGGGCCGGCGCCGGTCCGGGGACTTCTGAGCCCCGTGCCGCGCACGTGGGTCAGCCCGGGACGCGGATCGTCTCCACCCAGTTCGGTGGCTCGGGGGCGTCGGTGCCGATCAGGGCCGCGATGATGCGGCAGGGCGGGGTGTCGTCGGGCCAGGGGGTGTGTCCGTCGGTCAGCACGACGACGATGCCCGGGCGGTCCGGGGCCGCCAGCGCCGCCTCGATGCCGACCCGCATGTCGGTGCCGCCCCCGCCGCCCAGCGTGATCTGCTCCGTCGCCGTCACCCGGGAGACGGCGTGCACGTCGGCGTCGCAGGCGAGCACGCTGACGCGGTTGCCGCGGATGCCCACCTCGCGCAGGACGCCCGTCACCTCCGCGAGGGCGGCGCCCAGTTCGGCCTCCCCCATCGAACCGGAGGTGTCGACGACGACGGCCACCCGGGGCAGCGGCCGGCGCAGGCTGGGCAGGACCACGCCGCCCAGCGCCGGGGTCCGGCGGGAAGGACGGCGGTAGGTGTAGTCGACCGCCCCGGCGGCCCAGGCGGCGGCCTCCCGGACCGCGCCGGTCAGCGCCCGCCGCCAGTCCACGGTGGGTTCCAGGATCTCCTCCGCCCACCGCTGCCAGCCCGCGGGCAGGGTGCCGCGGCTGCGCCGGTGGGCGCGCATCGCCTCGGCGGTCGTCCGGCGCAGGGCCTGCGCCTCGACCTCGCCGAGCCGGGCGGGACCGGCGGAGTCGGGGAGCTCCCAGGGCACGGGCCGGCTGTGGGCGCCCGACCCGCAGTCCGGGGTGCGCACGTGCGCGGGCAGCGCGTCGACGTATGCCTCGAACAACTGGCCCTCGGGGAGGCCGAAGAGGCGCGGCTCCATGCGTCCGCCGGGCAGCCGCAGGCCGTCGGCGAGCAGGTCGTCGTTGATCTCGCAGTCCTGCGCGACGTTGACGCGGTGCGGGTCGCGCTGGGTCGCGGCCGGCAGCCGGTCGGCCCGGCCGTGGTGATCGCGCAGCAGGTGGGCCGCCTCGTGCACCCAGACGCCCGCGAGTTCAGGCACCGGGGTCGCGTCGACGAACACGGGCGACACGTAGCAGCGCCAGTGGCGGTCCACGCCCATCGTCGGCACGTCCCCGCTCGGGACGACGGTCAGCGCGTACAGCGCGGACGCCAGGTAGGGCCGGTCGCTGGCCGCCCGGTAGCGGGCGGCGAGCAGTTTGGTCATGTCGAGGGCGGCACGGGCGTCCGCCGGCATCCCCGTGCGCCTCACCGGCCGGCGCCGGGCAGCGCTCCGGACATCTGCAGCAGGTCCAGGAACGCGTCGATGCCCGGCGGGACGGGCCAGTCGAGGTGCCGCATCATCGCGAGGTCGGTGGCGGCGCGGGCCGCCACGTCCGGCACCCCGGCGTCCACGGCCTTCGCCAGTACCGCCCAGCCCGCTTCCCAGCGGGGCCGGGTGAGGTCGCCCTGGACGGCGGCGACCACGGCGATGAGGAACGCGAGCTGCCGGTCGCCGCGGTCGGGCAGGGCGAAGGCGTCCGGGTCGGCGAGGACCCGGTCGGGGTCGGGCAGGTCGAGGTGTTCGAGATAGGACAGCAGCTCGATGCCGGCGCCGTCCCCTACGGCGCCGGTGAGCGCGGCGGCCAGCGCCTCGCGGCCGACGCCGGCCGCGTAGCCGGTGGCGAGCAGTCTGAGGGCCATCTCCCAGGTCCGTGGGGACGGCCAGGACCTGCCCCGGCTCTCGGCGTCGCCGGGGATGTTGTGGACCAGGCCGGGCCGGGCGGTGAGGAAGCCGGAGACGGCGCCCCGGGCCCGTGCCACCGCACCGGGCACCCGGCCGGCGTCGACGACGGGCACGGTCACCTCCGGCCAGGTGCCTGCCATGCCGCGGGCGACCGTGCGGGGGTCGTGGGTCCATTCGAGGTGGACGAACCGGTTGGCGAGCGGCGGGCTGAGGTGCCAGCCGTCCGCCGCGCTGGAGGGCGGGTTGGCGGCGGCGACGATGCGCACCGCGTCCGGCAGGACCAGGCTGCCGACGCGCCGTTCGAGCACCACGCGCAGCAGGGCCGCCTGGACGGCCGGCGGTGCGGAGGAGAGTTCGTCGAAGAAGAGCAGGCCCTGTCCGGCCCGGGCGAGGCGGACGGCCCAGTCCGGCGGTGCCATCGGCACGCCGGTGACGGCGGGGTCGTCGCCGACGATCGGCAGCCCGGCGAAGTCGGACGGCTCGTGCACGCTGGCGATGACGGTCTCCAGCGCCAGGCCGAGTCCGGAGGCGAGCTGCTCCAGGGCCGCCGACTTGCCGATGCCCGGTTCGCCCCAGAGCAGGACCGGCTGGTTGGCCGTCACGGCGAGGGCGAGGGCCTCCAGTTGCGGGTTCGCGGCGGGCTCGGTCCGTCGCGTGCGCAGCCTGCGGTTGAGGTCGTCGGCGGCCGCCAGCGGACCGACGGGGCCGGCGGAGACAGTGGGAGCGGGGGCGCCGCGGTCGGTGCTCACAGGACCGGCTCTTCCTCGTCGTCGGGGTCTTCCGAGTCGTACTGCTCCTGCTCGTCCAGCCACTCGTCCCACCAGTCGGCGCCGACGCCCGGGTGCTCGGCCTGCACGCGGTCGCGGAGGAAGGCGAGGTCGGGCCGCTTGTAGCGGCGGACGAGCTGGGCGAGGGACACCTCGGACTCGTCGGTCACGTCGAGCCGCGCCCCGGCGGCGACGAGGGCCTCCACCAGCGCCTTCGAACCGAGGTCGTTGACCGCCGTGAACAGCGGTGTGCGCTCGCGCCGGTCACGGGCCTCCAGGTCCACTCCGGCGGCCAGCAGCCGGGGCAGCAGCTCCTCGTGGTCCAGGAGGTTCAGCACGTGCAGCAGGGTGCGGCCGCCGGCGTCCCGGACCCGGGCGTCGACACCCGCGTCCAGGAGTGCCAGGACCCCGGGGGTGTCGCCGTGCTGGGCGCGCAGGAACAGTTCGTTGCGCTGCGCCCTGAGGGCTTTGGGCAGCCGGCCCTTCCCCGACGTCCAGGTCTGTTCCACGGCGAAGCATCCGGCGACGGTTCCGCCGAAGGCGCGCAGGGCCTGTTCCCGCTGCCGTTCGTCGTCGCTGTGCGGCATGCTCAGCGGGCCGCCGGGCCGGAAGCCGACCTCGTGCCAGGCACCGCGGCACCTCACCCGCACGGGTGCGGGGGCCGTCGGCGCGGGTGGGCCGCCCTGGCCCGGCGGGACGTGCAGAGCGGGGAACAACGCCTCGCGGACGAGCGGATGGAGGTGTTCGGGGGTGATCTCCCCGTCCCGCAGGAGATCGAGGTCGGGGAGCCGGCGCCAGCGGGCCTCGGCGAGGAAGGGCAGGCCCTTGGCCTGCTCCCGGTCGACGGTGCGGACCAGCAGCCCGCCGCCGTCGACGGGCTCCAGCAGGAGGTACGTCCGCCAGTGCGCGGCGATGAGGAACCGGCCGCCGGCGCCCGCGGACCGCTGCCGTCGTACCTCGGGCTCCAGGCGGGCGTGGTTCAGCGCGAGCCCCCTCAGCAGCTGTTCCGGGTCGGCCTGGTACCAGCCCGGCTTCTCGGGAGGCGTCAGGTCCAGCCGGATGCCGGCCGCGGCGAAGGCGGCCGGCGACCCGTCCCTGAGGTGCGTCAGCGTGGTCCATTCGGTTCGCGCCGCCAGGTCGTCCTGGCCGGGCCCGGCCGTCGGCAGGTCGTCCGGGCCGAGTGCGGTGCCGTCGGCCCGGAAGAACGGCGACCGGTCCCGGCCGCCGCCGCACCGCTCGCGCAGTTCGGCGGTGTGCCGTGCGTCCCAGAGGTGCCGGGCCGGGCGCCAGTCCTCGGTGGCGGGTCCGAAGACGCCCGCGGCCTGTTCGTCCCCGACGGTCCGGAACCGCAGCGCGATCCGCTGCGGTCCGTCCGCCATGGGTCCGGTGGTGATGTGCAGGTACGGCGTGGCCCGCGGGCCCTCGTGCGGGGTGATCGGCCGGTAGCGCGCGAGGACGACCGTCCGGCCCGCGGCGAGCGTGGTCCGCCCGCCCAGGTGCCGCGGCAGGTGCCAGCGCAGCAGGTCGGGGGCGAGGTGTCGGAGGTCGTCCGTGAGGGCGGCGACGACGTCGTCACCGCAGTGCTCGGCGATCTCCGACAGGTCGAAGGCCACGTCCACGTTCGCCGCCGCGCAGGCGCCGCGCCAGTCACCGGCCAGCCGCCGCTCGGTGGCGCGCTCGATCATCCAGCCGGGCACGGCGTACCGGCGCACCCGGCGCCTGCCGGACGCCTCGTCCGGCGGCAGGCAGCGGAGTTCGCCCGGGGCGCTCACCGGTAGACACTTCCTATCGCGCGCAGGTCCGGATGGGCCGGGCCGAGGGGCCGCAGCCGCTGGGTGAAGGACCGCTTGACCCTGCGGGGCAGCCCGGGACCGAGGCCGACGTACTCCAGGGGCGAGCCGTCGGGCACCGCGGCCAGCAGCGTCTTGGCGCCCCTGCCGGTCAGGCCGGTGTGGCACAGCTCGAGTCGGCGCAGCGGGCTGCCCGGCAGGGCGGCGGCCAGCGCGTGGGCGCCCTCGTCGCCGGTGGTGTTGGCGGGGGCGCCGAGGCTGCGTTCGGACAGGGGCCGCCCGAGGTCGAGCGTCTCGATACCGGCCAGCGAGCCGGCGAGGGCGCGCGCACCGGCCGGGCCGATGCCGTTGCCGCCGAGGCCGAGGCGTACCGGGCGCCCGGGGTCGGCCGCGGCGGCGAGGATCGCGGCGCCCGCGTCGCCGAGGTGGTTGGCGGGGAGGTACAGCTCGCGGACGCCGGCCTCGCGGATCAGCGCCGCCAGCAGCGGGGCGGCTTCGGCGGTCAGCCCGTTGCCGCCGAGGAAGAGGCGCTCGACGGGGGTGCGCCGGCCGGTGAGGGCGGCGAGCAGGGCGCGCAGGCCGTCGGGGGTCACGCCGGTGTTGACCAGGTCGAGGGTGCGCAGCGCGGTGTTGCGGCGGAGCATCGCGGCGAGCGCGCGGGCGGCCTCGTCACCCACCGGGTTGCGCTTGAGCCAGAGGGCGCGGACGGTGCCGTCGGTCGTGAGGGCGTCGGCGAGCGCGGCGGCGCCCTGCGGGCCGATGCGGTTGCAGCCGAGGTAGAGGGTGCGCAGGCCGTGGCCGTCGGTGAGCGCGTCGGCGACCGTGCGGGCTCCCTCGTTCCCGATGGCGTTGGTGCCGAGCAGGACGTGCGCGGCGTGCGGGGAGGCCGCGGCGACGGGCATCAGGCGGGCGGCGCCGATCGCGCCGAGGCCCTGCTTGCAGAGGTCGATCCGCCCGTCCGCGCGGACGGTGCCGAGCGGGAAGGTCTCGTCGGTCTCCAACGGCCGTGCGGAGCGCAGGCGGTCGAGCAGCGGTTCCAGAACGGCGGGGTCGCTGACCGGGATGTCCGGGTGCTCGATCGCGGGGCAGCGTACGGGTGTCGGCTGCGTCATCACCACTCCACCGGTCCGTCGCCGGGGTCCGGACCGCCGGGGGGCGGCATCGCCCTCCGCCCGCCCAGGACGAACCGACGCCAATCGACTTTCCTCCACGACTAGGGCGGCAAGACCGGTCGGATTCGAACCGACGTCCTCCAGCTCGATGCTTGGGCGCGACGACCTCTGCGCTACAGCCTTGCCGCGGTGATCATAGCGGATTTTCGGGCATGTGTTCGGCTTGACGGCGGATCAGGTCCGGGGCGCTCGGCCCTGGTCACTCCACCGGCCAGGTGTGCGCGGCCGCGTTCAGGTGCATGTAGTCCATGTAGGTGGTGGTCATCCGGCGCAGTGCCTCCTGCCGGTCATGGACGCCGGCCCGCTCCAGGTGGTGGACCGTCTCCGCCTGCCAGAGGGCGCCGTTGCGTCCGTCGACGCAGCGCCGTTCGATGATGCCCAGCATGGGTTCGCGCCAGGAGGCGTCCAGGCCGGCCAGTTCCAGCCCCCGGTGCGCCAGTGGCAGCAGGCGTCTGAGCACCAGCTCGGTGACGGGCACTTCGCCCGCCCCCGGCCAGTAGAGCCGCGCGTCGATGCCGTCGCGGGCGGCCGTGTGCAGGTTCTCCTCGGCGACCGCGAAGGACATCCGCGACCACACCGGGCGGTCCTCGTCCACGAGGGCCCGGGTCAGGCCGTAGTAGAGGGCCGCGTTGGCGAGGATGTCGGCCACGGTGGGGCCGGCGGGCAGGACGCGGTTCTCGATGCGCAGGTGCGGGCCGCTGTCGGTGACGGCGTAGACGGGGCGGTTCCAGCGGTAGATCGTGCCGTTGTGCAGGGTGAGTTCGCCCAGCTGCGGCACCCCGCCGGCGTCCAGGGTCCGCTGCGGGTCCTCGTCGTCGCACAGCGGCAGGAGCGCCGGGAAGTAGCGCACGTTCTCCTCGAACAGGTCGAAGACGCTGGTGACCCACCGTTCGCCGAACCACACGCGGGGCCGTACGCCCTGGGCCTTGATCTCCTCGGGGCGGGTGTCCGTGGCCTGTTCGAACAACGGGACACGGGTCTCGCGCCACAGTTCCCTCCCGAAGAGGTAGGGCGAGTTGGCGGCGAGGGCGACCTGCACGCCGGCGACGGCCTGGGCCGCGTTCCAGTAGTCCGCGAAGTCCCTGGGGGCCACCTGGAGGTGGAACTGGGTACTGGTGCAGGCGGCCTCGGGCGTGATCGCGTCGGCGTACATCGCGAGGCGCTCCACACCGTCCACCCTGATCCGCAGGTCCTCGCCGCGGGCCGCGAAGATCTGCTCGTTCAGCAGCCGGTAGCGCGGATCACCGGACAGGGACGTCTCGTCCACGTCCGACTCCCGCAGCGTCGGCAGGATCCCGATCATGATGAGGTGGGCGCCCACCGTCGCGGCGCGCCGCTCGGCGTGGTTGAGCGCGTCCCGGATCGTCTGCTCCCAGGCGCCGGGGCCACCGGAGGTCAGCAGCCGGGGCGGGATGTCGATCTCCAGGTTGAACCGGCCCAGCTCGCTCGACCAGGCCGGGTCGGCGATCGCGCTCAGCACCTCGGTGTTGCGCATCGCCGGCAGCCCGTCGTCGTCCACCAGGTTCAGCTCGATCTCCATGCCGACCTGGGGGCGCTCGCTCTCGAAGCCCGAGCCGCGCAGCATCTGCGCCAGTACGTCGAGGCAGCCGTGCATCTTCTCGCGGTACCGGCGCCGGTCCTCCCGCGTGAACACGCGGGCCGGCACATCACGTCCCATCGGGCCCTCCGCAGTCCCCTCGGCGGACGCTTCCCGTCCCAGCGTCGCACCTCACCGGCGTCCCGGACACTCGTCGGCGCCCCGCCCCGGACCCGCGCGCAGGGTCCGGGGCTACGGCCCCTCGGCCGCCACGCCCAGTTCGGTCGCCGCGCGGACGGCGAACCAGACCTCGGTGAAGGCGGCGGTGGTGGCCAGGTCCCGGCCGGTCACCTCGGCGAAGCGGCGCAGCCGGTAGGAGAGGGTGTTGGGGTGGATGTGCAGGGCCGCGGCGGCGTCCTCGGTGCGGCGGTCGCGTTCCATCCAGGTCCGGACGGAGACCAGCAGCTGCGACCCGTGCGCCGCGTCGTAGCGCAGGGCCTCGCCGAGGACCTGCTCGACCAGCGCGGCCAGCAGCCGGCGGTCCTCCGGGAGCCACCGCCCGGTGGCGTCCTCGCCGTAGTGGACGAGTGGCTTGCCCGCCTCCTCGGCGCGTCCGGCCGCCCACTCCGCCTCCTGCCTGGCGACCCGCAGCGGCTCCCCGACGGCGAAGGGCCTGCTGACTCCGCACACCACGCCGGGCAGCCCGGCCAGCGCCTCGGTGAAGCCGGGCTCGGCGAGGACCAGCCGGTCCTCGCCGCGGCGCAGGGTCAGGTGGGGATGGTCGGAGAGGGCGACGCCCACGTCCTCGTCCGAGGTGGCGGCACCCGGTGGCGCGGCCGGGGTGCGCCGGACCACCGCGAGGACGACCGGCCGGCGCGTGTCCAGCCCGTGGTGGGCCAGCCGGCGCTGGGCGCCGGCCGGGTCGAGGGTGTCCTGGAGCAGTTCGGCCAGGGTCTCCGCCCCCTCCCGGCGGAGCACCTCGCGTTCCTGGCGGACCATCGCGAGCCGCAGGGCGGCGACGGTGGCCAGGTGCTGGACGACGGCCAGTCCGGCGGGGCGGGCGCCGGCCTGTTCCAGGGCGACCAGGTAGCCGGCGGCTCCGCCGGGGCCGAGGACGGGCAGGACGAAGCCGCCGGGCACGGTCGGCGGGGCGTCCGGGTGCGCCGGGAGCACCGAGAGGTCCGCGGGCGCCGCGACCCCGGGCAGCAGGGGCCGTCCCTGGGTGGTGCACAGGAGGATCCGGTAGCCGCTGAGCTGTTCCAGACGGTCGAAGAGCGCGGGGGTGTCCAGGTTCTCCTCGGCCATCCAGCGCAGCGCGCCGAAGACCTGGAGCTGGGCGCCGAGCCGCTCGGCGGACTTCTCGCTGACGGCGGCGGCGACCTCCTGCGCGATCGTCACGAAGGGGACCGCGAGGGGCACCTCCAGGACCGGGAAACCGCGCTCCTCGGCCGCGGTGAGGAAGGCCTGCCGCAGCGGAGGGGTGCGCAGCTGGGTACTGAGCACCAGGGCCGCGACGCCCGCGTCGTCGAGCCGCTCCAGGTAGCGCCGCTGGGCCTCCCCCGCGCGGGGCACGGCGAGCCCGACGGTCATGATCACCTCCGAGCCGTGCAGCCAGGGCGTCGGGTCCTCCAGCTCGCTGACGTGCGCCCAGGAGACCGTACGGCCGAGGCCGCCGCCGCCCGCGAGCAGGCGCATCTGCAGCGCGGGGAAGGAGAGCAGGTCGCCGACGGTGAGGACGGAACGCGACGTGGCTTTGTGTTCGGGCACAAGCCCACCGTACTTCTTGGTGCCGTCAACGATTGACCCGGCGCTCGGGCCGTCCGCAGACTGGGGCATCCCCGGTTCCCGGAACCACTCATTCCGAACCGGGAGCCGCCCATCCGGCGGTGCTCACCCCACCCGACAGGAAGGTTCCCGATGACGACCCAGCCCCGTGGACCCGTGGACTCCTCCCGTGTCCCCCGTTACGCGGGACCGGCGACCTTCGCGCGGTTGCCGCGTCTCGACGAGGTGGAGCGGGCGGACGTCGCCGTCGTCGGAGTCCCCTTCGACACCGGCGTCTCCTACCGGCCTGGCGCCCGTTTCGCCCCGGCGGCGGTGCGCGAGGCGTCCCGGCTGCTGCGCCCGTACCACCCGGCGCTGGACGTGTCGCCGTTCGCGGCGGCGCAGGTCGCCGACGGCGGTGACATCCCGGTGAACCCGTTCGACATCAACGAGGCGATCGAGACCGTCCAGGCCGAGGCCGGCCGGCTCCAGGCCGACGGGACGCGGCTGGTCACCATCGGCGGCGACCACACGATCGCGCTGCCGCTGCTGCGCGCGGTCGCCGAGCGGCACGGTCCGGTCGCGGTGCTGCACTTCGACGCGCACCTCGACACCTGGGACACCTACTTCGGCGCCGAGTACACCCACGGCACCCCGTTCCGGCGCGCCGTCGAGGAGGGCATCGTCGACACCGAGGCGCTCAGCCACGTCGGCACCCGCGGCCCGCTGTACGGCAAGCGGGACCTGGAGGAGGACCGCCGTCTCGGCTTCGGCATCGTCACCTCCTCCGACGTGCTGCGCCGTGGTGTCGACGAGACCGTGGACGCGCTGCGGCAGCGCATCGGCGACCGGCCGCTGTACGTGTCCGTCGACATCGACGTCCTCGACCCGGCGCACGCCCCCGGCACCGGCACCCCGGAGGCCGGCGGCATGACCTCGCGCGAGCTGCTGGAGATCCTGCGCGGCCTGGCCGGGCTGAACCTGGTCGGCGGCGACGTCGTGGAGGTCGCCCCCGCCTACGACCACGCCGACATCACCTCCTTCGCGGCGTCCCACGTCGCCTACGACCTGATCAGCCTGATGACCCTGGACTCCGCCGGCCCCCGCGAGGAGCAGACATGACCACCAGCCCCCAGGCGGAGCAGCACGACGCTCCGGCGCTGACCGAGATCGAGACGTACGGGGTGGAGCGCATCCCGGACGCCGACCGCACCGCCCGGCCGCTGGACCTGTTCCGGGTCGCCTTCGGCGGTGCGAACACCTTCGCCACCTGCGTGCTGGGCGCCTTCCCGATCCTGTTCGGGCTGTCCTTCTGGCAGGGCCTGGCGGCCACCGGACTCGGGCTCGCCGTCGGCGCGCTGATCCTGGCGCCGCTGGCCGTGTTCGGACCGCTGAACGGCACCAACAACTCGGTGTCCTCCTCCGCCCACCTGGGTGTGCACGGCCGGGTCGTCGGCTCCTTCCTCTCCCTGCTGACCGCGGTCGCCTTCTTCTCCATCTCCGTGTGGTCCTCCGGCGACGCCCTGGTCGGCGGCGCGCACCGGATGTTCCACCTGCCGACCGGCGAGGGCGTCTACGCGCTCGCGTACGGACTGTTCGCCGCGCTGGTGCTGACGGTGTGCGTCTACGGCTTCCGGTTCATGCTCTTCGTGAACAAGATCGCGGTCGCCGCCGCCTCGCTGCTCTTCGTCCTCGGCCTGTTCGCGTTCGGGGGCGACTTCGACCCCGGCTACCAGGGCAGCTTCCACTCGCTGAGCACACCCGGCTTCTGGCCCGCGTTCATCGGCTCCGCGCTGATCGTGCTGTCCAACCCGGTCTCGTTCGGGGCCTTCCTCGGCGACTGGGCCCGCTACATCCCCGCCGACACCCCGCGCCGCCGGGTGATGGGCGCGGCCTTCCTCTCCCAGATCGCGACGATCCTGCCGTTCTTCTTCGGCCTGGCGACCGCCTCGATCATCGCCGCGAAGGCGGGGAACTTCCTCGACCCGAGCGCTCCGGACTACGTGGGCGGTCTGCTGGCCGTCTCGCCGTCCTGGTACTTCCTGCCGGTCTGCCTGCTCGCGCTGATCGGCGGCATGTCCACCGGCACCACCTCGCTCTACGGCACCGGCCTCGACTTCGCCAGCGTCTTCCCGAGGTTCAGCCGCGTGCAGGCCACCGTGTTCATCGGCGTCCTGTCGATCTCCTTCATCTTCGTCGGCCGTTTCGCCGCCAACCTGACCCAGTCCATCTCGACTTTCGCGACGCTGATCATCGTGTGCACCGCGCCGTGGATGGTCATCATGACCCTGGGCTTCCTGACCCGCCGTGGCTGGTACGACCCCGAGTCGCTGCAGGTCTTCAACCGCCGTCAGCGCGGCGGACGGTACTGGTTCTCGCACGGCTGGAACTGGCGCGGCATGGCCGCCTGGCTGGCCTCCGCCCTGCTCGCGGTCCAGTTCGTGAACCTGCCCGGTCAGTTCGTGGGCGCCCTGGGCGACCTCGCGGGCGGCGTGGACATCTCCCTGCCGGTCGGTCTCGGCCTGGCCGCGGTCAGCTACCTCGCGCTGCTGTGGCTCTTCCCCGAGCCCCGCGCCGTCTACGGTCCCGAGGGGCCGCGGCTGGTGCGTGCCGTCGACACCCCGGTGCCGCCGATCACCACCGCCGACGGCGCGCCCGTCGGCGAGCCCCAGCCGGCCGAGGTGTGAGCGGGGTGCGGCTGATCGACCTGTCCGTGCCCCTGCGCACCGGCATGCCGGTCTACCCGGGGGACCCGCAGGTGGACATCCGGCCCGCGCTCACCGCGGCCGAGGACCGCGTCAACGTCCTCCACCTGCGGCTGGGTTCGCAGTCCGGCACGCACGTGGACGCCCCCTCCCACATCGAGGACGGCCTGCCCGCGCTGGACCAGCTGCCCCTGGACCGTTTCGACGGTCCCGCCCATGTGGTCGACCTGCGGGGCCTGCCGCCCCGGGCGGCCGTCGGGGCGGACCTGCTCGCCGACGTGCCCGAGGACCGGATCGTGCTCCTCGCCACCTGCTGGTCCGCCCACTGGGGCACCGACGCCTACCACGACCACCCCTACCTGACCCGGGAGGCCGCCGAGTTGCTCGTCGCCCGCGGGGTGCGCACCGTCGGCATCGACGCGCTCAGCGTCGACCCCACGCCCGGCGAGACCCTGCCCGCCCACCGCGTCCTGTGCGGCGCGGGCGCCGTCATCGCCGAGAATTTCACCAACCTGACCGAGGTCCTCGACGCCCAGCGGGCCGGCCACGCCGTCCACGTCAGCCTCTTCCCCCTCCACCTGCCCGGCGCGGACGGCGCACCCGTCCGCGCCGTGGCCCGGATCCCGGAGCAGCAGCCATGAAGAACGACCACGACGCCGCCCTCGCCGCGGCCGACGCGCTGATCGCCGCCTTCGCCGAGGGCCGCACCGACGACTACTTCGACGCCTTCTCGGCCGACGCCAGCTTCGTCTTCCACACCACCGACCGGCGTCTGGACTCCACCGAGGAGTACCGCGTCCTGTGGCGCGAGTGGAGCGAGGAGGACGGCTTCCGCGTCCTCGCCTGCGACTCGAAGGACCGCCGGCTCCAGCTCTTCGGCGACACCGCCGTGTTCACCCACTCGGTGACCACCCGCGTCTCCACCCGGGCCGGGGAGGAGACGCTGCGGGAGCGCGAGACCATCGTCCTGCGCCGCACGCGGGACGGCGGCTGGCACGCCGTGCACGAGCACCTGTCCCCCGCCCCGGCCGCCTGACCGCCGGTGGTCCGGGGGGCACCCGGGGCACCGGCGGCCGCGTGCCCGGTCAGGACCTGAAGCGGTACGAGCCCGCGCGGGCCCGGTAGACCTTGTAGGCGGCGCCGCCCGAGGTGTCGTCGCGGACGAAGCCGGCCGCTGCGGGCGCGCTGACCGGACGGCCCCGGGTGGGCACCCAGATCTCGGCCTCCGTGTTGGGGGGGACGGTCACCGAGAGGTCGATCCCGCCGTCCGGGCGGCGCCGCCAGTCCGAGGCGACCCTGCCGCGCACGGTGTCGATCGCGGCGCTGACGTGGTCCAGGGTCGCCGGTGCCAGGTCGGTGTCGTCGGTGTTCTCCGGCACCCGGCTGTTGACCGCGGCCGCCGGGATGTACGGCCGTACGCGCAGCGTCTCGTAGGCGGTCGAGGTCGGTCTGATCCCGGCCAGGCTCTGGTAGAACCAGGTGGCCACGTTGGAGCGGTAGTGGTGGTCGACCGAGAGCCGGTCGGTCCACTGTTCCCACAGCGAGGTGGCGCCCTCGGCGATCTGGTGGACGTAGCCGGGGACGCCGGTCTGGGTGACGGCCCGCAACGCGACGTCCGTGTAGCCGTACTCGCTGAGGATGTTGAACTCGTAGCGCGAGCCGTACATGTCGTTCTGGATGTGGTGGTCCGCGGCCGTGATGCGGTCGGCGAGGAGCTGCGCGAGGGCCCGCCGGTTCTCCGCGAGCGTCTTCGTGCCGGCGAGGTGACGCGGGTCGTCGGCGGCCAGGTCGGAGCCGGGGACCAGGTCGAAGGCGAGGGCGAGGGTGTTCTCGCTGGAGACGCTGCCCTGGGTGAAGTGCCCCTGGGAGGCGTCCCAGTAGTGGGCGATGAACGCCTTGCGCAGGGTGCCCGCCAGCTTCGCGTAGTGCGCGGCGCGTCCGGTACGGCCGAGCCCGCGGCCGACCTCGTCCATGTAGTCGCAGAAGTGGATGTAGAAGGCGAGGCTGATGACGGCGTTGCTGCCGGGCGGCTCGGCTCCGGAGTAGGCGCCGAGCGACGCCTCGAAGACGTACTCGTTCTCGGCGGTGAACACCGTCTCGTAGGAGGTCAGCAGCGCGTCCTGGTGGTCGTACAGCTCGGCGAACAGGCTGCTGTTGCCGTAGTACCGGTACAGCTCCCGCGGGATGACGAAGTACGCCGAGTCCCAGGCGGGGACGGCCTTCCAGGTGGCGTTCCAGCCGGGGGTGCGGTCGTAGCCGTAGCCGCCCTTGGCGACGGGGACGAACATGGGCAGCTGGCCGGTGGAGATCTGGGCGTCGGGGAAGTGGCGCAGGTAGGTGGTGAGGACGCCGTTGACGTCCCAGGTCAGGGACTCCGACTCGGAGCTGGCCATGGCGTCGCCGGTCCAGCCGTTCTTCTCCCGGGACGGGGTGTCGGTGGGCTTCTGGACGAGGTTGTTCTGCTCGGCCCACTCCAGGTTGCGCTGGATGCGGTTGAGGAGCGCGTTGTCCGTGGCGAAGGTGCCGGTGCGGGCGAAGCCGGAGCGGGCGACGGCCACGGTCAGCAGGCCGGCGTCCCGCCTCAGGTCGGGAGCCCGGCCGAGCACAACCTCCAGGTTCTGCACCTCCAGGTGGCGGAAGCCGAAGTGGCTGAAGTTCTGCTCCCAGCTCTGGGTCCGGCCGCCGCCGACGGTGTAGTAGTGCGTCTGGAGGTCGGCGTCGTGCTGGAAGTTCTCCTCCTCCACGGAGAGCGGGGCGGCGGCCGTGCCGTCGCCGCTCGCGATCCGGTTGCCGCCCCGGATGCGCAGCGTGAGCCCGGCCCGGTCGGGACGGACGCCGGTGAGCCGCAGCCGGACGAAGCCGGTCATGATCTGGCCGTAGTCCAGCACCCAGACGCCGGATCCCGGTGCGGTCTCGGTGAGCGAGACCGGCCGCAGGATCCGGTCGACCAGCACCGGCTCCGCCTCGTGGGCGCGCACCGCGGCCGCCCTGAAGCCGTCGGGGACGGTGGTGGCGGGCAGCGCGCCGTGGTACTTCGGCGCGGGGCCCGAGCAGCTGCCCGGCGGGATCAGCGCGGTGGCCGGACGCCAGTCCCGGCCGGTGCGGTAGCCGGCCGAGCGCCACTCCCCCAGCGCCTCGGCGCGCCGGGCGTCGTACTTCTCCCCGGAGTAGACGGAGTCGAACGTCGTCGGGCCGTCCGCGGTGCGCCAGTCCTCGTCGGTGACGAGCGTGGTGGCCGAGCCGTCGGTGTAGGTGACGACGAGCTTCGCGCGCAGCCGGGGCGGCCCCGCGTAGGGGGCGAGCTGCCAGTACCACTCCTGAGGGGTCGTCACCCCGTACCAGCCCCGGCCCAGTTCGGCGGCCAGCACGTTCTCCCGGCCGGCCCGAAGCCGCGCGGTGACGTCGAAGGTGTCGTAGAGGACCGTACGGTCGTAGGTGCTCTGTTCGGTGAGCAGCCGCGGCACGTTCGTGCCGTCCCGGTCGGCCGGGCCGCCGTCCACGGTGAGCGGGTCGCCGTTGACGGTGAGGGCGACGGTGCCCGCGGCGCTCAGGTGCAGGCGGGCGGCGGCGATGCGGCGGCCGTGCGGCAGGGTGAAGGCGCGGCGCAGGACGGGGGCCGGGTTGGCGATGGGCAGGACGGCGTTCTTGCTGGGGATGTACGGGTTCTTGGGGGCGAAGGTCAGGCCGTCCAGGGTCCCGATGCCGGCCTCGAAGGGGTTGGCGCCGGTGGTGAGGTCGACGGCGAAGTCCGGGGCCCCGGTGCCGGTCACCTCGGCGCTGCGGACGGTGGCGGAGGTGCCGCCGGCGAAGCCGAAGCTGCCGTGGCGGCGGATCTGGTCGCCGGTGAGGGTACGGCTGTCGACCTGGACGCCGTTGACCGTGGTGGTGACGGTGAGACCGTGTGCCGTGACCGTCACGGTGTGGTCGCGGGCGGCCCAGGTGTCCTTGGTCAGTCCGGTCGTGGTGGGGAGGGTGACCGTGCCGACCTGGACGGTGCGGGTGCCCGCGGTGGTGGGGTTGGTCTCGCTCTGCGGGTCGTAGAAGTCGACGCCCCAGTGCGGCTCGGAGGTGCCGTCGTCGACCCAGGTGTTGCCCGCGTAGTGCCGGGTCGTCATGACCAGCTGCATGTCGTCGCCGCTTCGGCGCAGGGTCCAGACCAGTCCCTCGCCCCAGGTCTTGCCGATGGGCTCGGCGCGAAGGAGCAGGGCGAGTCCGCTCGCGGCGTCGGGGCCGCCGCGGAAGACGACGGTCGCCGTCAGGTCCTGCCAGTCGTGGTCCTGCGGTTGCCTGCCCCCGATCCAGCGGGCCCCCGCCCAGTCGCGTTCGCCGTTCAGCAGTCCCGTCTCCCAGCGCGCGGGCTCGCTCCAGGCGCCGGCCGTACCGCGCTCGTCCCAGGCGCGGACCCGCCAGAAGTACGTCTGCTCGGAGCGCAGGGGACCGCCGCGGTAGGCGACCTCGACGCTGTCGGAGCCGGGCACCTTCCCGCTGCGCCAGACGTCCGCACGGCCGGGCCCGGTGCCGACCTCGATCTCGTACGCCGTCTGCCGGGCCACCGGGGGGATCCAGCTGAAGGTCGGCGCCGACTCCGTGCCCAGCGGCTCGAACCGCGAGTTGACCTGGAGGGCCGCGGGTGCGGAGGCACGCCCGCCGTCCGCGGGTCCACCCGCCGCCAGGGCGTCCTGGCCGGCGGCGAGCGGGAGCGACGCCCCCGCCGCCGCTGCGGTCATGACGCCGAGCAGGTGCCGGCGGCTCAGCGCGGCTCTGCGGTGTCCGGCCTGCGTGTCTCTGCTGACCTCGTCCACGGCTCCGGGTCCTTTCGTCCTACGGGGGTCCCTCCCCAAGGGGGCGTTGAATCGTTTCAATTCCACCCAAGTGGTAAGCATACGAATCGGCCGCCCCGGAACACAACGCTTCGGCGCCACGAAGACGGACGACGGCCCGTCGGACGACGTCCACGACGTGCGGGACCGGCCCGGCGATCAGCGCGATAGCCTGGGGACCCGCGTCGTCGAGGAGGGTGAGCGCACGGTGGGCCAGGCAGGAGCACGGGGGCCGTACGCGAGGACGCCGGCCCGCAGGGCCGAGATCGTGCGCGCGGCACGCGACAGCTTCGCCGAACGCGGCTACGCCAACGCCTCCCTGCGCGACATCGCCGAGCGGGCGGGCATCACCCACGCCGGACTCCTGCACCACTTCCGCAACAAGGACGAACTCCTCGCGGAGGTGCTCGCCGACCGCGACCGCGAGGAGTGGCAGCAGGGCTTGGACACGGTCGACAGCCCGGACCGGCTCGGGCCCTACCTCGCCGAGCTCCTGGGCCGCCACCAGCGGGCTCCCGAGCTGATGCGGCTGTGGATCGAGCTCGCTGCGGCGGCCTCCCGGCCGGACCATCCGGCGCACGCGTACTTCGCCGACCGCTACGCCCGCAGCCGCGCCCAGTTCACCGACGGGTTCCCCGACGAGGCGGCCCGCAGCGGACTGCGCGAGGGGGTCTCCCCCGAAAGTGCCGCGATCCTCTTCCAGGCGGTGCTCAACGGGCTCCAGTTGCAGTGGCTCCTCGACCAGGACCTCGACATCGTCGGGCCGGTCACCGACTTCGTACGGCTGCTGTTCGGGCCGGGCGACGGAGGGTCCCGGGCGGACTGAGGCGATTACGATGTGTCACCGGTAATGCGCGATCGGGCACGAGCGCCTACCGTCGGAAGCAACGACCAGCAGGCCCCCGGGCCGCCGGGCGGTCGACGCGAGCTGGATCGATGCGGGCCGTTCGACGCGGAAGAGGCTCACGTAGAGCGCCGGGCCACTCAGGGAGACGCGCATGAGTCGCGCCAGACGCAGAACTCGTCACACCGTCCGCGGACGGGGCACCGCCACGCGCGAGGGCATCGTCCACGCCACCGCCGCCCGGCCGGCCTCCGCGACCGGGCCCTGCGGCGACAGCGACCAGACCGCGTCGCCGGCGACACCGGCCACGGCCTCCTCGGCCGAGCCGGTACCGGCTGGGTCCGGGCGTGCCGAGTCCTCTCCCGTCGGCGCCGCCGGGCTCGTCCCGGAGACGGAGACGGACAGGACGGGCAACCCTGCGCAGCCGGTGGCGACCGGCACGGTTCCGCCTGGCACGGGACGGCGTTGCTCACCCGAGCCGCGGCCGCGTAGCGTGCGGGCGCGCATATCCGCGGTCGGACGCCGGTCCGTCGCGCGGACGGGCGTCCTGGTCGTCGGTGGCCTCGGCGCGGCCACCGCCGTCACCTCGACCGCCGCCTGGGGCATGGCCACGCTCATCGCCCCCGGCGCCCTGCCGCGACCGGGCATCTGGCTGACCGTCTCGGCGACGGTCATCGTGCTCGAAGTCGTCCTGGGCTCCTGTCTGACGGCTCTGGTCGGCTGCCTGTACAACCTGACCGCCCCGTACGACGGCGGTGTCGAGATCTCTCTCACCGACGACCAGAGTCAGAACGGCTGAGGGCGTCGCGCAGGGCCCAGTACGCGGGTTTCGCCTCGTAGGAAGCGTCCCAGGGCAGGGCGTCGCCCGGACTCGGCGGATAGTGACGGATGTCGGCCGTCGAACCGTACCGGTCGGTGAAGCCCCAGGTGGAGAAGGAAGTGCAGTTGGGCTCCTCTCGGCAGACGGCGAGTTTCCCCGCGAACTGGCGGGCCTGGACGTCCTCCTCGCCCACGCCGACGAGAACGTCCATCTCCGAGACCCGGGCCTTCAGGCCGAGCCGGGCCAGCGCCCGTACCTTGCGGCGGAAGACCTCGGGGTCGGTGCGGTCGCCGGGGGCGTACTCGTGGTTCTGGAAACCGACACCGTCGATCGGAACTCCGCGTTCCATGAGCCGGATCAGCAGTGCGTGCAGCGCGTCCCAGCGTGGTCCGTCCTCCTCCACGCCGTACTCGTTGAGGTAGAGGACCGCGTGCGGGTCGGCCTCCCGGGCCGTGCGGAAGGCGATGTCGATGTAGCGCTCGCCCATCGCCTCGAACCAGAGGTGCGGCCGTAGACCGAGGTTGTCGTTGGTGTAGTCCTCGTCCTCGTCGGACATGGGCTCGTTCACCACGTCCCATTCCGCCACCCTGCCCCGGAAGTGGCCCGCGACGGCCCGGATGTGCTCCGTCATCACGCGTCGGCGGTCCGCGTGCGTCATCTCGGCGCGCATCCACGAGGGCAGCGCCTCGAACCAGACGAGTGTGTGCGCGTGCACCTGCATGTCGTTGGCCGCGGCGAAGTCGACCAGGCTGTCGCCCTCCTGGAAGGCGAACACCCCACGTCGCGGCTGGACGAACTGGGGCTTGAAGTCGTTCTCCGGCGTGAGCAGGGAGAACTCCTCGCCCGCCGTCTCGCGGTAGTCGCTGTCGGTCAGCAAGGGGCCCGCGGCCAGGGCGGTCCCGATGCGGATCGGGCGGTCGAGGTCCGCCGCCAGGTCCCGCAACGCGTCGGTGGACCGGGGCACTTCCAGGGCGGGGGCGTCCTGGACGGACATCCGGCCGCGGCCGAGTGGCATCGCGCGGAGTCCGCCGAGTGTCCACCCGTCTCCGTCGCCCTGGGCGTCCGCGCCGAACCAGATCCGGCCACGGCCGAAGACGTCCCGCCCCGGAACGGAGCCCACGGCCTTCCCGTCGGCCTCCAGCACCAGCCTGCTCCCCCGTACCTCCACGGCGAGGCGGACCTCGTCCCCGAAGTCCCGGCCGAAGGCACGGGTCACGGCGGGCCGGTCGGAGTCCCCGTCCCAGCGGTCGAACCGGATCCGGCCGCCGGCCACCCCGATCCGGGCACCGCGCCGTTCCTGACGCCACTCGTCGTACACGACGGGTGTCTCGCCGTAGAGATGCAGGTACGCGTCCGTGCCCGCCGGGCGGGTCAGGAGCGCCTCGATCCGGAGGTCGCCCCGGAACACGAGGTGGGGGCCGCGCAGGTTCACCGGCGGGTTCGGCTGGCCGCCGCTGCCGTCCTGGCGTGTGATGCGCCGGTCCAGGCGGGTGATGCGCACTCCCGCCCGTGTCGGTACCGCGCCCGCGAAGTGGGCCCAGTCCCGGCCTTCGAGCAGATCCGTCGCCGGTCCCCGGGCGGGCACGGAACCACCGGTGCAGGACGTCGAGGCCCCGGCGAGCAGGGCGCCCGCGGCGGCGAGGACGGCGCGCCTGTCCACCCGCACGGCCATCGCCACTCCTCCCTCACGGCCCGCTCCCCGGCAGCGGGCGCGGGCCTGGTGTTGCTACGGCTACGGCTACGGAGCTACGGCTTCGGGCGGGGTCCGACGAGGCCTTCGTAGAGGGCTCGGCGTTCCTTCGAACCGTCCTCGGTCTCGGCGAGGGCCTTGTCCCAGTCCTGTTTGACCTCGTCCAGGTAGGCACGCCAGTCGCCGCCGTGGGCGGCTCCCATCTCCCGCAGGTCGACGAAGCGTTCGTTCTTCCCGAGACCGCCGGATCCCACCTTGTCGCCCTTGTGTCCGTGCAGCACGGACTCCGGGTTCGAGGTGGCCTCGGTGGAACGGAAGTCGTGCTCGTACCCGACCGGGCTGTCGGCGTGCGGTTTGATGGTCTCGATGCCGATCTGGAGCGAGCCGTCCCGGTCCATGGTGGGGCGGTGGTAGACCAGCAGGACGTGTCCGTAGGAGCCGTTCGGCAGGACCATGTCGCCGTTCCAGTCCTTGGAGCCGAGGCCACCGCCGGAGAAGTCCTGCCCCCAGAGCCTGGGGCTGGCGGCGCCGACCGCGAGTTTGTTGGCGGCGGACGCCAGGATGCCGCCCTTCTCCTTGAACGTGCCCGGCTGGTCGCCCTTGTTGGCTCCGATGGAGGTGCGGTGGGTGGCGAAGTCGCGCTTCGAGACGTCCTCGGCGGTCTCGCCCTTGGTGGCGTCCTTGGTGACGCCCAGGAAGTGGGGGAGCCAGTAGGCCGGTTCGTCCTTGGAACTCAGCGCCGGGATACGGACGTTGACACGGCCTCCGTGCGCCAGCGCGCGGATGACGTCCTGCTCGTAGTTCACCTGGTGCTTGCCCTGCGCGGGGTCGTAGAGCTTCAGCCCGTTGCGCAGGATCAGGAGGATCTTCGTGAGCATCTCGCGGGCCCTGCCGTCCTTGCGGACGTAGTCGGGCGCCTTCTCCTTGCCGCCCTTGCCGACCGGGCTGCCCTCCTCCGGGATGGCGCCGCCGTGCCGGCGCTCGGGGGCCATGCCGGCCGGATACAGGGAGTCGACGGCGGTTTCCCGGATCTGCTGGTCGCGCTCGGCCTCCAGGAGCCTGCGTTCGTCGGCCGAGGTGCCCGGTGCCTGGGTCAGCATGAACCGGCCGAGCGTGTAGTCCGGGCTGATCGGCGGCGTGGCCGCCTCGCGGACGGCCGGGTGGTTCGCGCGGACGGCCAGGGTCGCGGTGAGGACGCGTTTGCCCGCGCTCAGTTGCAACCAGTCCTTGAAGCCCCCCTTGAGGTACGCCTCCGCCTCGGCGTAGGTGCCGATGCCCACGGACTTGAGCCACTTCGGGTTGACGTCGGAGAGCTGCCTGATGTCGTCCAGGTCCTGCTCGTTGAACGCCTCGCCGCGCAGCACGCGGCGGTCCAGGGTCTTGCGCAGCCGGGTGGGGCCCTCGACCAGCCACTGTTCGGGCCACCAGGTGCCCGGCGCGAAGACGTTCCGTTTCGACTTCGTCTGGACGGTGTGCAGTTCGATCGAACTGCTCAGCCTGGCGATGATCTCCTTGCCCGACTGGCCGGTGTCCGCGGCCTGTTCGGCTTCCTCGGTGGCGGTCTGTTCGTTCGCGGCCGGGGCTCCCGCGCGTTGGACGGTCGTCGCACCGGGCCGGGTGTGCTCGTGCTCGGCGACGCGCTGCAGGTGCTGTATCCAGGCGCCGCTCAGGTCGGCAGGCGGTGACGCCGCACGCGGGGTTTGCTGCCCTCGTGCACCAGGGTGGTGGTGATCCCGCGCGACCGAGCGCATGGACGGTCCTCCTCGCCGAGCTTCCCGTTGCCGAGCTCTCTGTTCTAGATCAGCGGGGCGGCACCACGGAAGGTACGCAGGGGCAGACCACGGTGCCTATCGGTCCTCCTCCGAGGGCGTCCGGCCTCTCGCCAACATCCTGACGACGGCCGTGTTTCCGGCCGTCCGCTGCAACGAGGCGAGACGCGCGGCGGCGGCGCTGTCGGGCGGGGCCGACACCACCCGGCTCCCGCGCCGCCGCGTCCCGGCTCCGGTTCCGGTTCCGGCAGGGTCGTCGGCCGCACCCGTCCCGGTGTTCACGTGCCGCCCCCGTTCCGTTCTCGTCCCACGGGGCGCCACTCGCACACCCTCCGCGGTTCTCCTGGGGTTCAACCTACCGAGGACGGGCGGTGCGTGAGAATGGGCGGATGGTCGCACAGTCGCCCCAGGGCCCCGTCGAAGTCCCGCCGGCCGTCACCGAACACGCCGCGGGGCGGCCGACACGGGCCGTGTGGCGGAACGAGCGCGGCGGGCTGACGTTCCAGATCGGCGTGGGCGACGGACGGGAGTTCGTGAAGTGGACGCCGGCCGGCAACGGCATCGACCTCGGGGCCGAGGTGGCGCGCCTGCGCTGGGCGGCGCGGTTCACCGTGGTGCCGTCCGTGCTCGACGCGGGCGCCGACGCCACCGGGTCCTGGATCGTCACCCGCGGCCTGCCCGGACGCTCGGCGGTGGACGACCGCTGGAAGCGCGACCCCGGTACGGCGGTCCGCGCGATCGGTGCCGGTCTGCGCGCGCTGCACGACGCGCTGCCCGTCGCGCACTGCCCGTTCACGTGGGCGGCGGAGACGCGCCTGGCGGCAGTACGGTCCCGCGCGGCGGCCGGCCTGCTCGATCCGGCGGACCGGCACCCCGATCTCCGGCACGTCGGCACCGTCGAGCGTGCGCTCGGGATGCTCGCCGACATTCCCCCGGTCGACCGGCTCGTGGTCTGCCACGGCGACGCCTGTGCTCCCAACACGCTGGTCGGCGACGACGGCCTGTGCACCGGCCACGTCGACCTCGGCACGCTCGGTACCGCCGACCGCTGGGCGGATCTCGCCGTCGCCACGTGGAGCACGCGGTGGAACTACGGTCCCGGCTGGGAGGAGCCGCTGCTCGAAGCCTACGGGGTCGAGGCGGACCGGGAACGGACCGCGTACTACCGGCTGTTGTGGGACCTGTCGGAGTGACCGCCGCTTCGTCGCGGGTCACCCGGGCACCCGGTCACAGCTTCCAGCCGCGCAGCCGGTCGGCGACGTCCTGGACGCCGATGCGGGTGTCGCGGACCTTGCGGACCAGGTCGGGCAGCGCGCCGTAGGGCGGATCTATGCCCTCGCCGGCCTGCGCCATGTACTGGGCCGCGATGAACGCGGCGTACAGGCTGTTGCGGTGCGGCAGCGGCTCCAGGCGGACGATCGTGTGCAGGAGCGCCGCGGCTCGCCACGCCGTGTCCGGGTCGGCCGCCGCCAGGGTGGGCAGCCGGGTCCTGTGCCGGGCGACGGCGGCCACCAGCGCCGAGTAGTCGGAGACGCTCAGGTCGTCGTGGCCGAGCGCGCTCTCCTGGACGTCCAGCAGCCAGGAGACGTCGATGTAGAGGGGAGGCATCAGGCGGCGGCAGCCCCGTCGCCGCGCTCGGCGGGTGGCACCTCGTCGGGGAAGGCCTCGTCGAACTCCCCGCGCAGCCGGTCGGCCCATTCGGTCGCCCCGGCGACGAACCGCTTGCGCTGCATCTCGCGGACTCCGAGGTCGTGGAGGTACTGCTTGAGGCTCTTGCCCTCCGCGGCGGCCGCGGCCCGGACACCCTCGAGTTCCTCGTCGGTGAAAGAGACGTTCAGGGAAGGCATGACAGCGATGGTACCTACTAGGTGCCTGACGGGAAAGCGCCCGCGGTGGCCCGGCCGTCAGTACCGGCGCGCTCGCAGGCGGCGCAGCATACGAGGGTCCTCGAAGCCGACCGCGCGGGCGGCGGCGTCGACGGTGGCGCCGTGGCTGATGAGGTGTTCGGCGCGTTCCAGGCGGAGGGTCTGCTGGTAGCGCAGCGGGGTGAGGCCGCCGGTGGCACGGGTGAAGAGACGGGTGAGGGTGCGTTCGCTCACGCCCACCGTCGCGGCCAGCGCGGACAGCGGCAGCGGCCGGTCGAAGCGGGCGTCGAGCAGGTCCTGGACGTGGTGCACGGTGTCGTCGAGGTGGGAACGGTACCTGAGCATGGCGCTGGCCTGTGGTTCATGGCCGTTGCGCCGCGCGTAGACGACCATGTCCCTGGCCACCTGCGCGGCGACGGCGGGGCCGTGCCGGGTGGCGACCAGGTGCAGGGCCAGGTCGATGCCGCTGGCGATGCCGGCCGAGGTGACCACCCGGTCGTCGGCGGTGTACAGCACGTCCCGCACGACCGTCGCCCTCGGGTAGCGGCGTGCCAGTTCGTCCTGCACGTCGTGGTGGGTGGTGCAGCGGCGACCGTCGAGCAGGCCGGCCCGGCCGAGCGCCTCGGCTCCCGCGCACACGCTGGCGACGGTCCCGCCGCCGGCGTGGTGGTCCCTGAGCGCCTTCAGGGAGTCCGCGCCGAGGTCGGGGCTGCCGGCCAGGGTGCGCCCCCGCCAGCCGGGCACCACGATCAGGTCGTCGGGGCCGAGGTCCGGCCAGTCGAGCCCGGCCACCAGGGGCAGCCCCTGGGCGCTGCGCACCTGCGGCTGTCCGGCGACGTAGCCGAGGGTGTAGGGCTGCCCGAAGTCGCAGGCCGTGGAGAAGACCTGCGCGGGGCCCGCCAGGTCCAGCAGATGGACCCCGGGCAGCAGGAGGAAGACGACGTGGCTCACGATCCGGTCATCATGCCCCGGGTTCGGCCGAGGACTCCAGTTGTCCGACGGTGGCGATGGTGGCGAAGCGTCCGGCGAGGGCGTACTCGGTGCGCCTGATGATCTCTTCGGCGCTCAGGGTACGGGGGTCCGCCAGCAGTTCGGCGACGCTCCGGTCGGCGGGGGCGTCGCGGTGGGCGATGGGGTTGGTCGCGGTGGCGTCGACGACGAAGGTGACGGAGTAGCCGAGGTCGCTCGCGACGCGGGTGGTGGTCTCGACGCACTGCTCGGTCCGGATGCCGCAGACCGTGAGGTCCCGGATGCCGCGCTCGGTGAGGAGCTGTTGCAGGTTGGTGGTGGTGAAGGCGTTGTGCGAGGTCTTGTGCAGGAGCGGTTCGGCGTCCAGGCGCCGCAACTCCTCCATCAGCCGGACGTGGCCGAGGGCGGGGTCGAAGACGTCGCCGCTGCCGGGCTCGGAGTGCAGCACCCACACCACCAGGTCGCCCGCCCGGCGGGCCAGCCGGACCAGTCGGTCGACCTGGTGGGCGATCTTCGGGTCGGAGATGGTCTCCCACAGCGGCCGGGCGCGGAAGGATTCCTGGACGTCGATGACGATCAAGGCTCGGGTCATGCCCCCAGCCTGACCGGTGGGGTCACCGGGGCGACAGGCCTCATCGGGTCCCGGTGCGGACCGATCCGGTCACGGGGGCGGCTCCCGGTGCAGCGGGCTGTCCGGTGGCCCTGGCCAGTTGGTGCAGGGTGAGGTCGAGTACGCGCAGCAGAGCCGCCGTCTGCCGGCCGTCACCGGTCCAGCTGTGCGTCTCCTCGGCCCGCTCGTACGCGGCCGGTTCCATTCCCACGGAGCGGGCGACCTTCGCCGCGGTGAGCCGACGCGCGAGACGGTGCTCTCTCAGGGTGCGCGGGTCCTGGATTTCCATCAGGTCCGTGGTCCGGCACCAGAGGACGTCCGCGAGGACGAACAACTCGTCCTCGGTGGGGCGGTACTCGCCGACCTCCCACGCGTGGATCACCGAGATGTCGACGGGAACCCCGCAGGCGTTCATCTGTTCCGTCACCTGCTGGGGCGACAACCCGAGGCTCTGTCTGGCCGACATGGCGACGACGGGTGAGAACGGCGGTCGGTGCACTGGCCGGCCCTTCCTGTTGCTGGTGGCGGGGACCGTGTCCGCTGGCACGATCCCGAGCAGAGTCTCGCCGCGGGCGGGCGCGGCCGCGACGGGATGACCGCACTCCTGCGCGCTCGTCCCTCACACCTGCCTTCGCGGCCGGTTCGAAGGCCCCTCTCCGCGGCCCCGGGGGACACGCGGCTGCAGTTCTCCGGGGCAGCGCGGAAGAACCCGCCGCTCTCCTCCACGCTGACGCCCCGACGCCCCGTCCTGCCGGGCACGGCTACCGGCGGGCGGGGCGCACCGCGGCCTCGGCCTCGGCCTCGGCAACGACCTCGGCAACGACCGGCTAAACCCCTTGATCAGCTGGTGAAGGTGAACCAGTTGATGTTGGTGAAGTCCGAACTGCTCCCCGCGAAGACCAGGTAGACGTCGTGGACGCCGGTGGCGGGGGCGACGATGTTCGCGGGGACCGTCTGCCAGTTCTGCCAGCCGCCGTTGTTGGCGAAGTCGATCTCGGCGATCTTCGTGCCACCGGTGCTGTCGAGGCGCACCTGTACGGCGCCGCTGACACCGGAGGCGGCGCCCGACGCCAGCCGGGCCTTGAACTGGTTCGGCGAGACCGAGCCGAAGTCGACGGAGGGGTACTTGAGCCAGTCGCCGTTCGAGAGGTAGCCCACGTCGCTGCCTCCGCCCGTGTCGGAGCAGCTCTCGGTCGAGGTTCCGCTCTGCGCCGAGTAGGACTCGGCCTGGATGGTGCTGTACGCGCTGACGGTGCCCGAGCCCGGGCTGCCCGGTCCGCCGCCCGCGCCGGCACCGGCGCCCAGGGTGACGGTCCACGAGGTGGGCGCGCCGTCCTGGAGGTGGCCGTCCACCGGGGCGGAGCCGGTGGGGCCGACGTCGTCGTAGGGGAAGGCGTAGCCGATGGTGGCGTACTGGTGGACGAGCCGCGCGTAGTGGTTGGTGATCGCGTCCTGGTAGTACTGGGCGGGAGCCACGCCGTCGGGCTGGTTGTTCCCGCCCGGGACCAGCAGGGAGCTGCGGTTGAGCGCGGCGGCCAGCCGGGCGGCGATCGCCCCGCGGGCGTCCGGCCCCGAGTTGTAGAGGGGACCGGAGGCGCAGCCGAAGATGTCGGCGGCGCTCGGCCTGGTGAACGGCACACCGTGGGTGTCGAGGCCGGCGAAGACGATGGCCCCGCCGGAGACGGTCCCGGTGTAGGAGCCGATCGCGCCCTGGCCGTTGACGGTCAGCGGGGTGGCCGCGTAGTGGCTCCAGACCCGGTTCAGGTAGTCGTCCCAGTAGCCGCCGAAGTCGACCGGTGAGTGCGCGGGTGACAGGACGCGCAGGACGGCGCCGGAGGAGTCGGTGACCACCAGTCGGTCCCAGGGCGCTCCGTCGGAGGCGTGCTGGGCGCGCAGGCCGGAGGCGATGGCGGCGAGGGCGCCCGAGGGCAGGGGGCTGACCGACTGGTTGCCGCCGCTGCCGGTGCTGGCCATCGAGACGGGCAGCGCGACCATGTCGACGTAGGAGATGTTGGCGTAGAGGTTGGCGCTGTTGAAGGTGAACTCGCAGAACGTCCAGTTGGTGGCCCAGTTGGGGTCGGAGCTGACCAGGGCGGGCTGCACCAGGCCGGGTACGGTCCCCGGGTTGACGAAGAACTGGAGTTTCTGCCCGACCGAGAACCACACCCGGCCGCCTATGACGTGGTCGGCCAGGTTGACGGTGGTGGCGGCCGAACCGGAGGCGCCCAGGGGGATGGAGTGGTCGGCGACGGGGGTCACCGTGGACGACGGGTTGGGCAGCCGGATCAGGGCGCCGTTCGCGGCGACGAAGACGGGCCAGCCGGTGCTGTCGGAGCCGGTGATGTAGGCGTAGACGGTGTCGTGACCGGAGTTGTTCGCCAGTTTCACGGGGAGTGGGACGCCCGCTGCCGCCGCGGTGGCGGCGCGGGACGAGAGCGGGGTGAGCACGGCCGCCGCGGCGGCGGTACCGGCGGCGGTCAGGAGGGTACGTCGGGAAACCACAGGTCCTCCCGCGGACATGGGGGGCCGTCAGGAACGTGACGGTTGGAGGGTGGTGCGCCGGGTGGGGTCCGGTGGGGGGACGTTATTGGACTGGACCAATGCGGTCAAGGGTTTCGGCGTCCCGCGGCGGCCGCGGCCCGGCGGATCGGCCGGGCGAGCCTCACCGGTAGCGGAGCAGCAGCATGGCGGCGTCGTCCTGGAGCGGGCCGTTCATGTGCTGGAGGAGGTCCTGGCGGAGGGTTTCCAGGGCGGCCTCGGGGTCCTGCTCCTTGAGCAGGTGGGCGCGTTCGGCCAGCGGGTAGAAGCGTCCGTCCCGGTCCCGCGCCTCGATGATGCCGTCGGTGTAGAGCAGCAGTTGGTCGCCCGGCAGGAAACTCGCCCGGTAGGGCTGTGGTCCTGCGACGCCGGGCGCGCCGAGACCCAGCGGCAGTGCGTGGGTCTCCGGTTCGGGCAGGTCGACCGTGCCGTCGTCGCGGACCAGCATCGGCGCGGGATGGCCGAAGTTGAGGAAGGTCACCTGGTGGGCGCTGACCTCGGCGAGCACGGCGGTGACGAACCGCTCGCCGTCCAGTTGCCGGTCGACGGAGCGGGCCAGCCTGCTGCCGACCTCCTCCAGATCCGCCTCGTCGAGCGCCGCCTCACGGAACGCGCCGAGGACCAGCGCCGCCGTCTCCACCGCCTCAAGCCCCTTGCCCTGGACGTCCCCGACGATCACCCGCACGCCCTGCGGCGCGGCGACGACCTCGTACAGGTCTCCGCCGATCCGGGCCTCGGCCACGGCGGACGTGTAGGAGACGGCCGCCCGCAGCCGCCCGGCGAGCTTGGGCACGGGCTTGAGCAGGACCCGCTGCGCGGCCTCCGCGATCGACCGGACGCTTTCGAGTTCGGCCTCCCGCTTGCGGCGCATGGACACGGCCACCAGTCCGGCGACGGTGACCCCCAGGACGGAGCCGACGGCCATGGCTCCGCGCCGCATGTCGGTCAGGTCGTCGACCCAGCCGAGTGCGACGCACAGCAGCAGGGAGAGTCCGCCGACGCACGCGGTGCGCTTCCAGCCGCCCACGAGGGGGGCGAAGGCGGGTCCCACCGAGACCAGCGGCAGGAAGCCCAGTGACGGGCCGGCCACCACGTCCGCCACGGCGACCGCGCCCATGACCGCGAACGGCAGCACGGACAACACCTGGGACCGACGGCTCTGTTGGCGGCTCTGTGCGGACACGTCTGCGAAACCCTCCCCCGGTGACCGGACCGGCACGGCGCATCATCGCAGACGTACCCGCCGTTCCCCGTGAATAGGCGAGGGACCGGCGGGCGGGCACCACCGCGGTACGAACCGGACGAGTGTGCGGCGCGCCGACCGCCCGGACCGTGCCGGGCCCGGGTCAGCGGCCCTCGCCCCGGGGCCGGCCTCGGGACGGGCGGGGTGCCCGCCGCGGGCGTCGCGCGGGCCGGGGCCCGTCGTCGGACGGCCCGGCGGCGAGCGACGAGAAACCGCCGGGGATCCCCGGCCGCGCGGCGGCGGGCGGCGGCTGCTGCTGCTCGGCGGGCCGCCCGGCGGCGGTACGGCTCGGCCGCTGGGCGCGGGCGAGGACGCTGATGTGCGGAAGGACCCGGGCGCACGCCTCGCAGATCTCCTCCAGCGTCCAGACCCGCCCGACGGCCGGATCGTGCTGGAGGACCAGCGCCACACCGCCCGCGCACTGCGTCCTGGTGTCCGGGTGGGCCTCGCACTGCTGTGCGCCGCAGTGGCAGCGGGCGTTGGGCCGGACGGTGGCCGCCCTCGCGTGCGCGGCGGCGTGCCCGGCGGCGAACGCGCGCAGCGCCGCGAGGTCCTTGGAACGCGGCGGCATCCGGCAGGCCGCGGTGCTGCAGGTCACGGTGGCCGTCCGGTCGGCGTGTCCGGTCAGGCGGACCGTCCAGACCCGCCCGGGGACGCGCTCCGTGGGTGATTCGCTGTACGCAGTCGTCACGTGCGTCCGTTCTGGTTGATCGACGAAGACCCTCCACTATGTGCTACCCGGCCGGGGGAAGGACAGCACGTTTCCGCGGCGATCCGTTCCACGGACGCTGCGCAGGCGCCCGCTCCCGCCCGGGCGCCGCGCCCGACGGGCCGCCCGCCGTTCCCCCTGAAGAGGGACGCGCCGAACGCGGGATCCGGCGCGTAGACGTCGTCGTCCACCGAACGGGCGGGGAGGCGTCGGCCCGCGCCTGCGCGGGCCGACGCGTACGACCGGTGGAGCCGGGCGGGCTCAGGGCACGAGCCGCCACTGTTCGATGTAGCCGACGTCGATCGCGGCCCGGTCCTGGACACGGAGCTTCCAGGTCCCGGACAGGGGTTGCGCGGAGGCGTCGACGGTGAAGGTCTGGTCGACGTCGTCGGCGGACCCGCCGCTCCGGTTGAGCAGGGAGTAGGCGGTTCCGTCGGGGCCGACGAGGTCGACGGTCAGGTCACCGCGGTAGGTGTGGACGATCTTGACGTAGACCTGGGTGGTGGCGGAGGCGTTGCCGGTGCGTCCGGTGACGGTGACCGGGGACTCCACCGCGGGGCCGTTGTCGGGAATGTCGACACGGGTGGCGTTGGCGTAGACGTAGGCGATCCGCCAGGAGAAGCGCCGGGTGGCCGAGGCGCCGGTGGCGTCGGTCACCGTGACGGTGACGTCGCTGGTCCCCAGGGTGGTGGGAGTGCCGGACATCAGGCCCGTGTCGCTGATCGTGATGCCGTCCGGCAGACCGGTCGCGCGGTAGGTCAGCCCGGCGCCGGAGTTGGTCGTGTAGGCGTCCGCCTGGAGGGACACCGTCTGCCCGATGCCGCTGATCTGGTCGGCGATCGGGGTCACGTTGACGCCGAGCGCGATCCGGTTGCCCACGTCGACCGCCGCCCACGCGTCGGCCACGGCGAGGTAGGAGGGGCTGTAGGCGCCGAACAGGTCGGCCGCCGCCTGGAGGGTGGCCGTACGGGCGCCCGCGTAGTCGGTGTTGGACGTCATGTAGGTGGTGAGGGCGCGGTACCAGACGCGCTGGGCGTTCTCGATGCCGATGCCGGTCACCGGCCGGCCGTCGTAGGTGGGGCTGTCGTACGCGACGCCGTTCACGGTCTTCGCGCCGCTGCCCTCGGAGAGCAGGTAGAAGAAGTGGTTGGCCGGGCCCGAGGAGTAGTGGACGTCGAGTCCGCCCAGGGACGGGCTCCAGTTGTCGCTGGACGCGCCGTCCTTGGAGGGCTTGTCCATGTAACGCAGCGGTGTGCCGTCGCCGTTGATGTCGATCTGCTCGCCGACCAGGTAGTCCGGGACGTCGGCGGGCAGGTTCTCGTAGAACTCGACCGCGGCGGCGAAGATGTCCGAGGTCGCCTCGTTCAGGCCGCCCGACTCCCCCGAGTAGGTGAGACCCGCGGTGGCGGCGGTGACGCCGTGGCTCATCTCGTGCGCGGCGACGTCGAGCGCGGTGAGCGGGTGGGTGTTGCCCGCGCCGTCCCCGTAGGTCATGCAGAAGCAGCTGTCCTGCCAGAAGGCGTTGACGTAGTTGTTGCCGTAGTGGGCGCGGCTGTAGGCGGCCACGCCGTCGTTGCGGATGCCGTTGCGGCCGAAGACGTTCTTGTAGAAGTCCCAGGTGGCCGCGGCGCCGAAGGCGACGTCGACGCCGGCGGTCTGCCGGTTGGCCGGGGTGCCGTCGCCCCAGACATCGTTGTCGTCGGTGAAGAGGGTGCCGGTGCCGGAGGTGCCCTGGTTCAGGTCGTAGGTGCGGTGGCCCGCCCGGTCGCCGTCGACCAGTTGGTAGGTGGAGCCGGACAGCGTGGTGCCGAGGGGCACGGTTCCGTTGAACTGGCCGGTGCCGGTGCCGGTTTCGACGCCCTGGTACTGGAAGAGCGGTGTGCCGGAGACCGCGTCGGTGATCACGTGGAGTTCGCTGGGCGTGCCGTCGTCCTGGAAGCCGCCGACCACGGACTCCCAGGCCAGGGCGGGCTTTCCGGAGGCCGCCCAGACCACGAGCCGGGGGCTGCCGTCGAGCGCCCGGTGCCCGGCGCCCGCCTTCGCGGCCGCGCCGAGTGCGCGGGCCCTCGCCGCGGCCGGGGATATCCGCGCCTTGGTGGACGGGACCGAGAGGGCCGCCCGCGAAGCCCGGGAGACGGTCAGGCGGCCGGCGCTGTCGTGGACCACCAGGTCGCCGCCGAGGACGGGCAGGCCGGCGTAGGTGCGTTCGTAACGGGTGTGGGTGGTGCCGTCGGCGTCCCGGGCGACGTCCTTGACGACGAGCCTCTCGTCGGCGCCCAGGCCGAGGGTCCTCGCGGTGTCCGGGGCGTCGGCCGCGGCGCTCCTGAGCAGGGCCGTGCGCCCGGCCGGGGAGAGTGGGGCGGGGGCCGCGCCGGCCCGGGGCGCGGCGTGGACGGCGGCGGGGCCGGGTTCGCCGGCCGCGGCCAGGGCGGTGCCGGTCTGGAGTCCGGCCGCGAGCAGGGTGGTTGCCGCGGTCAGCGCCAGGGTGGCGCGGTGTCTGGTCCGACGGTGGTGACGGTCCTGCCGGAACATGGCGTTCTCCTTCTGTGGGGTGGTCGGGCTCGGTGGAGCCCGGGAGAGCGGGGCGGCTGGGTCGAGCCGTCCGGCGGCGCGCGGGTGAAGGGAGGAACGGGTGGAGCCGGAAGAGGCACGGTGCGACGGGCTGCCGTCTGCGCTGCCGTGCGGTGAGGTGGGGGCAGGGTGTGGGTGTTTCGTGAGGCTTCCGTGGGTTCACGGTGAAGACTCGGAGAGCAGACTGACACCCGGCGTTCGATGTTGTCATGACCGCACCATGACAACGGCTGGAACTGGCGGTTGCGCGCCCGGTCTTCACCCTCCGCGTCGGCCGCCGGGCCGGCCCGCGTCCCGCGCGTGCCCGCTGCGCGACGGGCGTCACGGCGACGGCTGGAGTACGGCGGTTCCGTCCGGGCATCCGGTTGTTCGGGCTCGTCCGGCAGCCCGTGTCCTTCTGTCTTCCGGCCCCTGGGGGAATCGGCGTGATACTCGACGGCATACCGGCACCCCCGGCGCGCGCCGCCGCGCCCGACGTGGCGGCGCGCAAGCAGCGCCTGCGCCGCCGCCTGGAGCGGCTGATCGGTGTCGCCGCCACCGAGGGCAACGACCTGACGCCCCTGCGCAACGGCGACGAGATCTTCCCCGCGATGCTCGGCGCGATCCGCTCGGCCCGGCACACCATCGACCTGATGACGTTCGTGTACTGGCGCGGGCAGATCGCCCACGACTTCGCCGCCGCCCTCGCCGAGCGGGCCCGCGCCGGGGTGCGGGTACGGCTGCTGCTCGACGGTTTCGGCGCCAAGGAGATCGAACAGCGGTTGCTGGACCTCATGGGCGACGCGGGCGTGCAGGTGGCCTGGTTCCGCAAACCCGTGTGGCTGTCGCCCTTCAAACAGAACCACCGCTGCCACCGCAAGGCTCTCGTCGTCGACGAGGAGACCGCTTTCACCGGTGGCGTCGGCATCGCGGAGGAATGGTGCGGCGACGCCCGCAACCCCGCCGAGTGGCGCGACACCCACGTCCGGGTCCGCGGTCCGGCCGTGGACGGCATCGCGGCCGCGTTCGCACAGAACTGGGCGGAGTGCCATGACGACCTCTTCGACGAGCACGACCGCTTCACCGCGCACGCGGGAACCGGCTCGTCGGTCGTGCAGGTCGTCCGCGGTTCCGCGAGCATCGGCTGGCAGGACATGCAGACCCTCATCCGGGTCATGCTCACCTCGGCCGAGGAGCGCTTCCGGCTGGCCACCGCCTACTTCGCGCCCGATCCCTACTTCATCGGCCTGCTGTGCGAGACCGCCCGGCGCGGGGTGCGGGTGGAGATCCTGCTGCCCGGCCCCCACACCGACCAGCGCGCCTGCCAACTGGCGGGTCAGCACCACTACACACGTCTGCTGCGGGCCGGTGTCCACATCCGCCAGTACCAGCCGACCATGATGCACGCCAAGATCATCACCGTGGACTCGGTCGCCTCCCTCATCGGGTCGACCAACTTCAACCGCAGGTCCATGAACCACGACGAAGAGGTCATGCTCGCCGTCCTGGACGAGGAGTTCACCGCCGCGCTCGACCGCGACTACGAGGCGGACCTGAGACACAGTGTGGAGATCGACCTGACCCGATGGAGACGCCGGGCGCTGCTGCAACGCGCCAAAGAGGCCGCGGTCACCCCGGTCCGGCGGTTCCTGTGAGCGGCCCCGCCGCCCGCCGTATCCGCCACGCATCGGCTTGGCAGCGCAAACGACCAGGTGACACGATGGCCCCATGCCCGCGGCCCACGCCATGAACGTCCACGTCAGCCAGCACGACCAGGCTCTGCTCGTCGTCCTGCGCGGAGAGCTGGACCACGACGACACGGAAGCCGTCGAAGGCGCCTGGGAAGCCGCCGACCGCGCGGCACTGGCCACGACGGTGGTGGATCTCGCTCAGGTCACCTTCGCCGACAGCATGCTGCTCAACGCGCTCCTCGAAGGCCGGCGCCGACACCACACGGCCGGCCGCGTGTTCGTCCTGCGCGGCCCGCTCCCCCTGCCGGTGCGCCGGCTGCTGTCCATCAGCGGCACCCTCGGACACTTCACGGTCCTGGACCCGGACCCCTGAGCAGCAGCGGGACACCGGTCAACCCCATCAGCACGGCCACCGCGGGCCGACGAGAACAGCGCACCCCCACCCGCCGACAGGAAGTCGAACGCACCGCACGGGAACTCTATGGTCACCCCCCTTGGAAACCACGCCACGGACGAGCCTGTCCCGGCAGCGCCGTCACAGTACGGCGTCGCCTGGGGCAGCGAAGGCACCTCCATCGCTCACGCGCGGCACGCCGTGCGCACGCTGCTCGTCGGGGCAGGACACCCCGCGGACCGCCAACCGGCCCTGGACGCGCAGCTCGTGGTCAGCGAACTCGTCACCAACGCCCTTCGCCACGCGCCCGGACCCGGCCGGCTCCTGCTGGAACTGCTCCCGGAGCACGGCCTGCTGCGGATCACCGTCCACGACCGCTCACCGCGGCGACCACGCCCGCTCGACCCCGACCCGCACCGCGTCGGAGGACACGGCCTGCACCTGGTCACCCGGATCTGCGAGCGGTTCCAGACGGTGCTCCTCGACGACGGCAAGCAGGTCACGGCCGAACTGCGCCTGCACCGGGAGGAAACCTAGCCGCTCGCGCCCGCGGTGAGGTGGTCCAGGACGTTGGTCAGGCGCAGCACGCGCTCCAGGACCTCCGGCCGGTTGTCCAGGCGGAGCGTGGCGCCGACGGCGCTGCTGCGGCGGTGGACCATCAGCAGGGCGGCCAGGCCCGTGGGGTCGATCCAGGTCAGGCCGTGGAAGTCGACACGCACCTCATGGGGTGGCGCGCCGCCGGCCGTCAGGTGCTCGACGACTATGTCGATCAGGTCGTCGCCCGTGTCGTAGTCGAGTTCGCCGCAGACCCGCACGGACAGCGTGGCGGGTTCGCGGACGACGGTGACGGCGAACTCAGTGGGCCGGGAATCAGTCATGTGCGGGTGCCGAGGTCGGGGACAGAACGGTGGGGCGGCCGCGCAGCGCGGCGCCGCCCGCCTCGATGAGGCCGACGGCGCGGGGAAACTCGCGCAGTTGGCCGACGAGGACGTCGAGGGCCGCCAGCACGGAGCGGGCGGTCACGTGCCGGGCCTCCAGGATGCCGGCGGTCCAGGTGAGGAACGAGGTGAACAGCTCGGGGTCGTCGACGTAGAGGGCGGTGGCCAGGAAGTCGACGATGTGGGTGAGGTCCTCCGCGGTGCGCTCGCGCTGTACGTCGTCGTAGCCGCGCACGGCCGGGAAGCGGGTCTCCAGGCCGGTCAGGGTCTGCCTGACGAGCTCGGAGCGGGACCGGACGACCATCGTGTACTCCTGGTCGGCCAGGTGCGGCAGGTCGTCCGCCACCTGTCGGATCGCCGCCGGACGGGACCTGGGCAGGCCCGACGCGAGCACCTCGGCCGCCCCGCGCGCGTCGGCCGCCCACCGGTCGGCACCGAGCGCCCGCGCGTAGCGGCCGTCCGCGCCGAAGGCGAGGCCACCGACCAGGACGCGGACACCGAGGGCCTGGCAGGCGGTGACGGCGGCGTGCGCGGCCGGCAGGTGGGTGGGGATCGAGCCGGACAGCAGGACGGCGTCGGGGCCGGTGTGGTGCAGGTGGGCCACCAGGTGCGGCGTCGGGGTCTGGGCGCCCAGGTAGTCGACCCGCCAGCCGCGGAGGTGGAGCACCTCGGCGACGAGCCGGGCGGGGAAGGCGTGCCATTCACCGTCGATGCAGCTGACCGTCACCCGGCCCCGGTGCGGCAGTCGCCGCTCGCGGGCCGGCCGACGGTGCGCGAGGGAGGCGATCACCCGTTCGTTGATGGCGGTGGCGGCGTGTTCCTGGGCCACCGTGATGCGGTCGGCGGCCCACTCGGACCCGACTCTCGCCTGGACGGGCGCGATCACGTCGAGCAGCAGCGTCTCCTCGGCCACGCCGTCGGCCACCGCCGCGTGGACGATGTCGGCGGCCCCGTGCTCGTCGCCGTCGACCACCGCCTGCCACAGCCGGTCCGTCAGCTCGGCCGCCGCGGTGGGCTCTCTCACGTACTCCTCCTGCTGTACCGCCTGTCCGTCCGATTGTCCGTCCGCCCGTCGTCGGCCGCAGGCGGGCCGTCCCGGGGAACCCTGATGACGACGGCGGCCATGTCGTCGTGGCGGCCGGCGCCCAGCCACTGGGCGGCCAGCATCTGCACCCGTTCCACGACCGCTTCGGCCGGCAGTCCCGCGCATTCGGCCAGGGCCCGCCGCAGCCGGTGGTCACCGAAGAACTCGTCGCCGAGCGGGCCGCCGCGCGCCTCGGTGATGCCGTCGGTGTAGAGCAGACACGTCTCGCCGGGTTCCAGCACCGTCTGGACCGTGTCCGCCGTGACGGCCGGCAGCGCGCCGACCAGGGTGCCGTGCGTGGCCACTTCCTCCACCGTGCCGTCGGCCCGGACGATCAGCGGCGGCAGGTGCCCGGCGCTGGTCAGCCGGAGCCGGACCCGGTCGCCCTGGCGGCGGACCGAGGCGAGCACCAGCGTGGCGAAACGGGTGTGGTGGGAGGAGAGCAGGGCGCCGTTGAGCAGGTCGAGCACCCGCTGGTGGTCGTCGGTCAGCGGCAGCAGCGCGTGCAGCGTGTTGCGGATCTTGCCGGTGAGCACCGCCGCGTCCAGGCCCTTGCCCGCGACGTCCCCGAGGACGACGAGGGTGTCCTTGGAGGGGTCGGAGCCCGGGTGGACGTCGTAGAAGTCCCCGCCGACCCGCTCGTGGTCCTTGGCCGCGCGGTAGCCGCCGGCGTACTCGACGCCGTGCACGCTGCGGAGCGTCGGCGGCAGCAGCTCGCGCATCAAGGTGGCGGTCACCGCGGCCTGTTCGCCGTAGAGGCGGGCGGCGGACAGGGCCGCGCCGGCCCGGGCGGCGAAGAGGCGGGCGAAGACCTCCTCCCCCTCGGTGAAGGACTGCTCGGTGCTGGACCGCAGCAGGATCAGCGCCCCTGCGGGTACGCCGTGACCGGGGAGCGGGGTGACGATCACCGAGCCGAGCGGGCCGGGGAAGCCGTCCGGGGTGACCCAGTCGGGAATGTCGGCGGGGTCGATCCAGCGGGCCGACACGGGCGGGAAGCCCTGGAGGGCCTCGGCCAGGCCCGGCACCGCGGTCACGTCGACCTGCCGGGTGGCCCGGGTGACGGGACCGCCGCGGTTCGCGAACGTCAGCGCGTGGCGCCGTCCTTGGGGCGGCGCGACGACGACGGCGGCGTCGGCCAGATGCGCGGCGGCCAGGGACGCCGACGCGTCCATGCAGCGTGGCACGTTCAGCGTGGACAGCAGGGTGCTGGAGACCTCGGACAGGATCTCGGTCCGCGTCCTCGTGTCGGTCAGCGCGGCCTCGGCCACTCGCCGGTCCGTGTCGTCCACCAGCCACCACACGACGTCACCGCCGCCGGCCGCGGTCGGATGCCCCTCGAAGTGACGACCGTTGATACGTCCGTTCGGCAGGCCGGCGTCCGTACCGCTCCCCTCCGTCCCCGCGTCGCCCAGGCGTGCGTGGGCACCGGAGAGCCAGGCGGGAACCCGCTCGTCCAACCGGTCGCCCCCGGCCGCACCGGGCAGGAGTATCCGCGCGGCCTCGTTGCAGTCGACGAGAACGCCGTGCTGGTCGACGACCAGGACCGGGTAGGGAGCCTCGGTCCAGGTCGCACCGACCACGTGGCCGGCATCGGGCGGACGGGCGGAGGTGTGGGGGGAAGCAGACACAAGCGGAGGCGCGCGTCCTGCGCGCCTCACCACCTTCCTGCTCTCGATAAATAGATGTCTTACGACAACAGTCCCGCATCCACCCCCGCTATGGCAACCTGCCCGGGCGAGCTGCCCGAGGACAAAGAGGTGAGAGCATCCGTCCCATGGATGAAACCGACGGTCGCGCGGCCCGCTGGTGGGCGGCCCTGCGCCGTACACCGGTGGCGGTCTGGAACGACGACATCACGGACTGGGCAGCCGCGTTGACGTACTACGCGGTCCTCGCCCTGTTCCCGGTGCTGCTGGTGGTCCTGTCGATCGTGGGCCTGTCCATGCCGACGGCCCGGCCCGATGTCATCGACCGCATGTCGGAAGCCGTTCCGCTGGAGTCCCGTGCCCTGCTGCACAGCACCCTCGAGGAGATGGCCCGGCAGTCGTCGGCGGAATGGACGCTGGTCTTCGTCGGCGGGGCAGGTGCCCTCTGGTCGGGTTCCAGCTATCTGAGCGTCTTCCGCCGGGCGTTGCACGCCATGCACGGCGTCAGCGCGCACCGGCCGGTCTGGCGCACCGCTCCGCGCATCGTCATCACGGCGCTGGTCCTGATCACGCTGCTGGCCACGACCACCCTGGCGTTGTTCCTGACCGGCAGTCTGGCCCGGCGGCTCGGCCGGGTGCTGGATCTGGGCACCGGGCCGCAGGCCGTCTGGGACGCGCTGCGGTGGCCGGTGGTGGCCGTGGTGGCCGTCGCCCTGGTGCTCGTCCTCTACCGGTCGGGTCCGGCGTCCTCACGTCCGGTGCGGAAGATGGCGCCCGGCGGGGCGCTGGCGGTGGTGCTCGTACTGGCGGTCTCGTTCGGGTTCGCCGTCTACACCTCGCACGCCGGCACCTATCACCGCCTGTACGGTTCGCTGGCGGGCGTCGTGGTCTTCCTGGTGTGGCTGTGGCTGGCCAATCTGGCCCTGCTGTTCGGTGCGCAGTTCAACGCCGAGCTGTCGGCACGCTCGTGACCACGCCGGCCGCGGAGCACCCGCGGCCATGCCGGTTGTACTGCGCCTCTCCGGGTACAGCGATGGAATACGGGTGTCCCCGCAAACGCCTGGTCTCACTGAAAGCGATGTGTTCGTGACACTTCCCGGCGGAGCCGACGACCGCGCGGTGGGCTCGGTTGACGATCCGAGTGCGGACGCGCAGAAGATCTCCGATGCCGTCGAGCGCCTTGCGGACCTGTGGTCCATGGCCGCTCAGGAGTCGACGGTACGGTTCTCCCTCCATCAACTGCGGGCGCTGCAGACACTGGAGAGAGCGCCGGAGGTCAATGTCACCGGCCTGGCGGAGCGGATGGACATAGGGCTGCCCACCGCCAGCCGGCTGTGCGACCGGCTGGAGGCGGCGGGCATGCTGGAGCGTTCGCTGCATCCGCGCAACCGCCGCGAGGTGCGGTTGCGCCTCACCGGGCAGGGGCGCCGCGTCCTGGGCGAGGTGGCGTGCCGGCGCACCCAGGCCCTGGCCGGCGTGCTGGCCGCGATGGCACCCGCGGACCGTTCGGCGCTGATCCGCGGCATGAAAGGTTTCGCCTCGGCCCAGGGCGAGATGTCCGCGCGGCCTTCGCAGCGGCCCTAGGGACTGTCCTTCCTCGCGGGACCGGGTGTCACTCCGGTGGCCCGTTCGGGGGGGCGCACGGGACGGCACAGCAGGAGGCAGACGTCGTCGTCGCGTTCGGAGTCGTGCACCAGGGACTTGAGCAGCGACTCGGCGCACCCGTCGAGGTCCGCCAGGTCGGAGTCGCCCATCGCGGCCAGGGTCTGGCCGAGCAGTTCCACACCCGGGTCGATGCCCTGGGACCGCCGCTCCACCAGGCCGTCGGTGTACAGGACCAGGGTCGAGTCGGGCGGCAGTTCGACGGTGTGGTCCTCGTACTCGAACGGAAGCGGCACGCCGAGCATCACGCCCGGTCTGGTGTCCAGGACCCGTACGCTTCCGCCGGGCGCGCGCACCACGGCCGGCGGATGCCCGGCCGCCGCCCAGACGACCTGCGGGTCACCGGGCCGGAACCGGGCGATCACGGCGGTCGCGTACAGGTTCGGCTGCTGGTGGCAGAGCATGCGGTGCAGACGGGTGAGGATCCGGGCGGGGCTGTCGTCCTCGATCGCGTAGGCGCGCAGCGCGGTGCGCAGCTGCCCCATGATGACGGCGGCGCGCAGCCCGTGCCCGGTGACGTCCCCCACCACGGTCAGCAGGCTTCCGTCGGGCTGCGGGAAGGCGTCGTACCAGTCACCGCCGATGTTGAGACCTCGGGTGGCGGGAAGGTAGCGGGCCGCCAGATCCAGGCCCTCGGTGGCGGGCAGGTCGGTGAGCTGGGCCCGTTGGAGGGCTTCGGCGGTGTCCCGGTGCTGTTCGTAACGGCGTGCGTTGTCCAGGGCGATGGCGGTCCGGCGGGCCAGTTCGACCAGCATCACGCTGGTGTCCGCGTCGAAGCGGTCGCCTGGGGCGGTCAGGGTGAGCACGCCCGAGGTGTGGCGCACGGTGAGGGGGATGCACAGCAGCGGCCGGTCCGGGGAGAGCGCGGAGGGCGGCAGGTCGTCGACGCCCGGGAGCTCGCCGGGGCGGGGTCCGGCGTGCTGGGGACGGTCGCAGCGGGCGGCGGTGACCGCCGCCGCGGAGTGGGTGGCGGTCGGGGCGTCCGGCTCGTCGAAGAGCCATACGTCGACCTGACTCGCGTACTCGGGGACGAGCAGGTCGGGGAGGCAGCGCAGGATGGCCTCCTGGTCGAGGGAGGCGGTCACGGCGGCGCTGGCGTCGGCGAGGAAGTTCAGCAGGCGCCGAGCCTTCTCCGCCTCGCCGCGTGCGGCCCGTTCGGCTTCGAGCAGTTCCCGCTGGGTCCGCGCGGCGGCGTCGAGTTCGGCATGCAGGGCGAGCACACCCTGGTTGGTCTGGTGCAGTTCCTCGCGGTGCAGGCGCAACTGCTCCTCGGTCTCGTCCAGTTGCCGCAGGACGGCCGCGGTCCCCTCGTCGGCCGCCAGGACCGCCTCCGCGTGCGTGCCCTCGGGCGGCCCCTCGGGCTGGAGCGGGTCGCACGTCGGGGGGCCTGGGCAGGCCAGTGTCAGCTGCCAGGGCGTGCGGCCGGGCTCGGCGGAGACCGGTGCCACGACGGCGCGTACGAGGGTGGTCCCGTCGGCCGCCGACGGGTCGGCGGTGAGGGTGAGTTCGGCCCCGCCCCGGCCGAGGCTCTCGCGCACGCGGGTGGTGAGCGCGGTCAGGAAACGGGCCTGTTCGACCGCGGGCGCCCCGGCCGCGGCCGTGAGGCGCGCGGCGAGGACCCGGGCGCTCAGGGCATCGGCGGCCGAGGTGATTTTCCGGACGTACGGCTGGTTCACGGGCTCCCGGCCTGTCGGTCGGAGGTCAGGACGGCCACACAGGTGTCGTCGCGGCCCGGGCTGGCCGCGCTGCTGGCGTCCCGCAGGACGGTCGCGGCGACCACGGCCGGCTCGCGGGCGAGGAGGCCGGGGTCGTCGGGCGGCACCCACCGGCTGGGCAGCCCGTCGCTGTGCAGGACGAGCAGGCTGCCCGGCGTCCAGGGCAGCCGACGCTCGGGGACGGTCGCCGGGAACTGGGCGCCGACGATGCCCGGATGGGAGACGAGGTGCTGCCAGGAACCGGCGGTGCGCAGCCGGGCACCCACGTTGCCGACTCCGGCGAACGCGAACTCCCCGTCGGCGGTGTCCACCTGGGCCACGGCGACCGCGGCCCCGCGGGTGTCCCGGAGGGCCGGGTGCATGCGGCGCAGGATCTCGGCGGGCGGCAGGTGCGCGACCCGGTGCAGTTCCTCGACGGCGGCGCCGGAGGCGTGGGCGGCCTTGGCTCCGTGGCCGAGACCGTCGGCGAGCATGAAGGTGACCCGGGAGCCCGAGCGGGCACAGCTCCAGGCGTCCCCGGAGTGTTCGGCCTCCGCAAGGGGGATGTTGATCCCTCCGGTCCGGACGGCGGGCCGGTTCTCCTCCGGTCCGCCCCCCTGGTCGACCCGGGCCATGGCGACGGTGCCGCGCGGGGTGCTGTACAGGTCGAACGCGCTGGAGATGCGCCGGCAGGTGCCCAGGCCGGCGCCGAGGGACGCCTCGCTGGTGGTGTAGCCGTCCCGCATGGCCGCGCCGACGTCCCGGATGCCGGGGCCGTGGTCGAGGGTGACGAGCTGCACGGCCCGGCCGCGGCCGGCCGGTCCCGGGCGGTCGACGAGGTCGATCACCAGACGGCCGCCCCCGGCGTGCTTGAGCAGGTTGGTCGCCAGCTCGGTCGCCACCAGGGCCGCCACCGCGGTGCGGTGGGCGTCCAGGCGGGCATGGGCACTGGCGGTCTCGGCCGCCACCCGGGCGTCCCGTACCCGGGTGGAGTCGTGCACGGGGACGACCCAGACGCGCGTCATCCGGACCCCTGCCGGCCGGCGGGCACACCCGTGGCCCAGGCGACGAGGGTGACGACGGTGCCCTCACCGGGCTTGGTGTCGATGGTGAACTCGTCCACCAGGCGCCGGGATCCGCTGAGGCCCAGCCCGAGACCACCGCCGGTGGTGTAGCCGTCGGTCATCGCCAGCTCGACGTCGCGGATGCCGGGGCCCTCGTCCATGAAGGACAGTTTCAGACCACGCCGGGACCCGTTGGTCAGCGGGGTGATCGTCGCCTGCCCTCCCCCGCCGTGGATCAGGGTGTTGCGGGCCAGTTCACTGGCCGCGGTGACGATCTTCGTCTGCTGTACGAGCCCGAACCCCAGGCCGGCCGCGAACTGCCGCACCTGGTGACGCACCCATGCCAGGTCGGCGTCCGAGCCGATCGGCAGGCTCGTCGCCGTGGCGGAGTCGGAGGTCGGTGTCACGCCCACCCCGCACGGGTGCCCGGGGCGGCCGCGGAGGCGCCCTGCCGGAGCAGTTCGAGGGCGCGCTCGACGTCGAGCGCGGTCACCAGGCCGGGCAGTGTCAGACCCAGTTCGACCAGGGTGATCGCGACGGCGGGGCGCATCCCGCACACGACGGTACGGGCGGCCAGCAGGCGGGCGTTGGCGGCGATCTCGGCGATGACCCGGCCGAGGAACGAGTCGACGATCTCGACCCCGGAGACGTCGATGACCACACCGCTCGCCTCGCTGCCGGCGATGCGCTCGGTGATGTCCTGCTGGAGCTGTTCGGCCACGCTGTCGTGCAACTCCCCCTGGAGGGACACCAGCAGGATGTCGCCGAGTGCCAGCACGGGCACCAGGGCCGAGTGTCCGGGAAGGGTGCCGGTCATCGGGGGCTCGCACCGGCCGTGTGGGAGACCTCGATGCCCTGCCGGCCGAGCGCGTGGGCCAGGGCGTCGGCCAGGGAACTGCGGGTGAGCACCGAACTCAGGTCGATGCCGAGGTGCACGATGGTCTGCGCGATGGCCGGACGGATACCGGAGACGATGCACTCGGCCCCCATCAGGCGGGCCGCGGCGACCGTCTTCATGAGGTGCTGGGCCACCAGCGAGTCGACGGTGGGCACGCCCGTGATGTCGAGGATCGCGAACCGGGCCCGCTGCTCCACGATCGCGTTCAGCAGCGACTCCATGACCACCTGGCTGCGGGCGCTGTCCAGGGTGCCGATCAGGGGCACCGCGACGACACCCTCCCACAGGTTGATCACGGGGGTGGCCACTTCGAGCAGCTGCTGCCGCTGCCGGGCGATCAGCTCCTCACCGGCGTCGACCGTGGTCTCCATGATGACCAGGCTGAGCGTGCCCATCAGGACGGTCAGCGCGAGCCGGACCTCCTGCGCCTGGTCGCCGGGCAGGTCACACAGTGCGTCGCGGAGCATCTCGGCGGTCGTGACCCGCAGTCCGGCGGCCTCCTCCGCTATCTGGGCCGGGCTGAACCCGCTGCGGGCACGGGCGGCGGCCATCCGCCGGAGCTGCTCCCGCACGGAGTCGAAGCCCGGGGCCGCGATGCTGTCCAGCAGGCCGGCCGAGGCCACGTCCGCCAGCGCGTCCACGACGGCCTTGCAGGCCTCGACCGCCTCGTCGCGCGAGACGGTGAACACCGTCCTGAACAAGGGCGCGTCCGCCCATCGCTGGGCGATCTGCTCGCGATGGCCTTCCAGGAAGGCCGTCAGCTCCCGCGCCGCCGACTCGGCCGCTGGCTGTTCCGGCACCTGCATCGTCTCCCTCGACCTCATGTCGTTGCGCCAGGACCGGCGCAATCAATGTCGTTCATTGCCGCAGGACAAATATTCCACATGGCAAACACCTCCCCCGTACGGCCACAGCGGCTCAGCGCCCGTGCCAGTCCAGGCAGACCACCAGGGCGTCGTCCTGCGGGACGGACTGCCCGCGGTGCCCGGTCAGCTCCCGCAGGATGGCGCGCGGCACCTCCGCTGCCGGCAGCAGCCGTGTGGACATGATCGCCCTGGCCAGGGCGGCGTCGCCGTACGCCTCCCCCTGCGGCGAGGCCACCGAGTACACCCCGTCGCTGACGAAGACCAGCCGGTCGCCCGGTTCCGCCTGGAAGTCCTGGACCACGTAGTCGGTCTCCTCGAACATCCCCAGCGGAAGCTGCGCCTCGAAGGTGACCTGCTCGACCACTCCGTCGCGCAGCCGCAGCAGCCGCGGGGAACCCGCGTCCACCACCTTCGCCCGGCCCGTCGCCAGCTCGAAGTCGAACATCAGCACCGAGAGGTAGCAGCGCCCCTGGTAGTGGGCGTACACCGCCTGGTCGGCCAGCGCGGCCTGGTCGTCGATGGCGAGGCCGGCCCGCCTGGCGTTGCGGAGCGCGTTGATGGCGAGGTTCGTCAGCAGGGACGCTTCTATGCCCTCGCCCATGCCGTTGGTGACGTAGAGCATGAGGTGGTCCGCGGTGGCGGACCAGTCGAAGTTGTCACCGAAGATCGCGTAGGCGGGCTCCAGCTGCGCACCGAGTTCGTACTCGGGGCGCGCGCAGGAGCGGCCCGGCAGGAGCTGCCACTGCATCTCGGCGGCCAGGGTCAGCCGGTCCTTGCGCCGTGCGCGCAGGTACACGTCCGTGTCACGCTCGGCGACGACGATCTCATGGCCGAGCACCTCGGCGATGTCGGCCAGCTCACCCAGCAGGCCGGGCGCGTCCTCCCCGTCCGGCAGAGTGACGCACAACACGCCCAACCGGTCGCCACGCACGGTGACCGGCAGATGGACGCGTACGGCACCCCCGGGAGCGGGCTCCACGAGGGGTTCCTGGGCCCCGAAGGCACGGCCCACGGGGCCGCTGTGCACCGGCACCGGCTCCGCGGTGCTCGGCAGCGAGGACACCGGCTGCAGCACGGTCAGGCCGTAGTCGGCCAGCAGCAGCTCCACGGACGTCGCGGCGTACTCCTGTGCGAGCACTCTGCGCACGACGTCGAGCAGCTCATGTGGGGCCGCCGTGCGCAGAGCGCGTTCAGCGGTCACAAATCTCTTCACGATTGTAAATACACCCATCCTCCGTCGGACGCACACGAGCCTTGCACACGCGGCAGGGCTTTCCGTGCCGCGTCGTGCCGGGTCGTCCGAACCATCTGTTGCAGCAACCGGCACCTAGTACGCTGAAAGACGTCCCAGGTGCCTGCGAGAGTGTGACGGTGACTGTCTTCCGCCCCCGCCCCGAACCAGTCGAGGTAGCACGCGTGACCTTGACGGCGGTGGAGTTGCTGGAAGTCCTGTGGGGCCGGGCCTCGACCGCGCCGGCTTCGCCCTCCCAGATGCGCGTGCTGCTGATGCTGGAGCACCAGGACGGGATCAATCTGCGCACCCTCGCCGACTCGCTCGCCTCCACGCCCCCGTCCACCAGCCGGCTCTGCGACCGACTGGTGGCCGCCGGCTTCGTCGAGCGCGTGGTCAGCCCTGCGGACCGGCGCGAGGTACGACTCCATCTCAGTGACCGGGGCCGCGTCTTCCTCGACGACCTGCGTGCACGCCGGGAGCAGGAACTCCAGGCGGTGCTGGAGCTGATGCCCGCCGCGAAGCGGACCGCGCTACTGGAGGGGCTGGAGGCGTTCTGCGACACGGCGGCGCTGCAGATACACAGCGACGAGCCGCGTGCCGGGGGCCGGACGGCCTGAACGCCTTCCGAGGCCACCGATCGCGTCGACACGTCGGGGCTCGGGCGGCCAGCACACGGAGCGACCTCCGCCCACCAGAACATCGCAAGTTCCTTCCCGCGCAATGCGACTCGGTTACTTTGTTGCCTCACACCCATAGTTGTCAAATGGCAACAGTCGGGCCCGGGGCCTCCCTTGTCTGGTACCCCCGAATCACCGTCTCTGCCTGTGGCCAACGTCTCGGAGGGGGGAGCCGACCTGGGAAACGCACGAGGCCGGTGCCGCACGTCAGGCGGGCAGCAGGCCTTCGCTCAGGCGCGACACGTGCAGCTGGGAGACGCCGCGACGAGCACCTGTCAACACCGCGATCCCCGGAACATCCGCCTTCTGCCCGGCGGCCGGCACGGTCGTCGTTCCCCTCATGCGTCCCTCCCGGTCGTCCGGCCTCGTCGGCACCGGTTGCTGGTCCCGCTAGGAGGCGCTTACCCCCACCGCCCACGGCCATGCCCCGAACCGACGCGACGGACGGGCGCGGGAGCGGCCACACCGGGTGTTCTTGACATGCGCCGGGGCGGCCGAGTGTGGACTTCTGCCGCACCCGCTCGGCCGTCTGTCCTCTCCGCGCCGCTGACCCCTGCCCGGCCCGCGCCGCGGTCTCCCCGTCTTGCCGCGCGCCTGGCGCCGCGAAGGGCGGGCGAAGGCGGCGTCGCACGGCTGGTCGCCGCGCGAGGCCGTCATCGAGCTCGGCCCGCAGCGCGGCCGGCACCCTCACGGCACCGAACGTCCCTGTGTGGCATTGACGTTCGACAAGTCCGCTCCGTAGCATCTCGATCGGCATTGAGTGTCAGCGTCAAGCCCTGGCTCGCTGACCGGCAACCCTCCCGCGCGGTGGGGTGCTCCAGGTGAAAGCCCGGCGGGGTCACCGACGATCACCGCAAGCGCGTGGCCCCGGTGGCGGGGCCGGAGACGGGGAGGGACCGGTATGCACAGCGATCATGCGGCGGTCGCCTCCTGCGCCGGTGCCATGCCGTTCTCCCGGCTCTCCCGCCGACGCCACATCGACCTCAAGCGCTCGACCAGCTGCCTCTGTCGCACGACACGCTGTCGCTGACGAGCAGGCCCCCGGTCCGCTGACAAGCCGTCGCTGACCAGCCCCCCGACCGGCCACCGCGACGGCCGGGCCCCTCGCGCGGCATCCACAGGTCGGCACCCGGACCGCCGCCAGGCACCGGCCTCCCGGCTCCCGGCTCCCGCGTGGCAGTCCGCTGCCCGTTCTCCCGCCACCGCGCCCGGTGGCGTCCTCCCGACCACCGTCTGATCAGCGCTTTCCCCCGGCCGGCGCCGACCGGCCGGGGCGCACGTCCGTCCCCGCACGACGTGCCGCGCTCCCGACGCCAGGCACCCGGTGCCCGGTGACACGAGTAGGAGAAAACCCTCCGTGACCGCACTTCCGGTATTCAGATCATCCCGTTGGGCGCCGCTGGCCGCCCTGCTGACCACCAGCGTGCTGCTGACCGCCTGTGGTGCGGGCGACGGCGGTTCCGGCGGCGCGAGCAGCCGGCCGAAGTCCGGCGGCACCCTGACCTTCGCGGTGGGATCCGACTCCGGCTGCGTGGATCCGCAGCAGGTCGGCAGCAACGACACCATCTACTCGGTCCGTCAGATCGTGGACTCGCTGACCGACCAGGACCCGAGGACCGGCAAGATCGTGCCCTGGCTGGCCCGGAGCTGGGACATCAACTCCGACGCCACCCGGTTCACGTTCCGTCTGCGCCCGGGCGTCACCTTCAGCGACGGGTCGAAGCTGACGGCGCAGGTGGTCAAGGACAACTTCGACGCGGTGCCGAAGCTCGGCGCCCTGGGCACCCTGGCCCAGGGTTACCTCAGCGGTGTCAAGAGCACCACCGTGGTCGACCCGCTCACCGTGCAGGTGACCTTCGCGCAGCCCAACGCACAGTTCCTGCAGGCGACTTCGACTCACTCACTGGGCATCGAGTCGTCGGCGAGCGTGCACCGCACCCCGCAGCAGAAGTGCAGCGACGGGGTGGTGGGATCGGGGCCGTTCGTGCTGAAGGGCTACGTGCAGAACCAGTCGATCACCCTGGCCAGGCGGACCGGGTACGCCTGGGGATCCGGTCTGTGGGCCAAGAAGGGCGAGGCCTACCTGGACAAACTGGTCTTCAAGGTGGTACCGGAGGCGGGCGTACGCGCCGGCAGCCTCCAGTCCGGTCAGGTCGACGCGATCAGCAGCGTCGGCAGGGCCAACGAGGCCGCGCTCAAGGGCGGCCGGGTCACGCTCGCCCGCCGGGCCAACCCCGGGGTGGTGTTCGGTCTGGGTCTCAACAACGCCAGTCCCCTGCTGAAGGACGCCAGGGTGCGGCAGGCACTCCAGGTCGCGGTCGACCGCAAGCAGATCGCCGACACCGTCTTCCCGACCGGCACCCGGCCGGCCGGCAGCGTCCTGGCGCACACCACCCCTGACTACACCGACCTGTCCGCGGACCTGACCACGGACCCGGCCAAGGCGAAGTCCCTGCTGGACCAGGCCGGTTGGAAGACGGGAGGTGACGGCTTCCGTACCAAGGGCGGCAGGAGGCTGAGCCTGACCATCACCTGGTTCCCCAACGCGGCCACCAACCAGCCCGCGCTGGAACTGGTCCAGCAGCAGCTGAAGGCCGTAGGGATCGACGTGGTGCTGAAGCAGCTCCCGGTCACCCAGTTCGCGACGACCCTGCAGGCCGGTGACTTCGACGTCGTGTGGGGCAACGTGACCCGGTCGGACCCGGACATCCTGCGCACCTCGTTCTCCACACAGCTGGCCAACTTCTACCATCTGACCGCCAGTTCGCTGGACACCGTGCTGTCCCAGCAGGCCGCGACGACCGATGCCGCCAAGCGCGCGAAGCTGGTCGCCGAGGCGCAGCGGCTGATCGTCCAGAACGCGTACGACGTGCCGGTGGTGGAGTTGCAGACCCAACTGGGCGTGTCCACGAAGGTGCACGACCTGGACTTCGACTCGGGCAGCCGGATCCAGCTGCACGACACCTGGATCGGCTAGCCCGTGCGCCGCTATGTGATCAAACGGCTCGCGCAGGCGGTCGGGGTGCTGTGGGCGGCCTACACGGTGTCGTTCCTGGTGCTGGACTTCCTGCCCGGTGACCCGGTCTCCGCGATGGCCGGCGCCGGGATGGACTCGGGACAGGTCGACCCGGCCCAGCTCGCGGCGCTGCGGCACGAGTACGGCTTCGACAAGCCGGTCCTCGTGCAGTACGCCGAGTACCTCGGGCGGGCGGTGCGCGGGGATTTCGGCGACGCCGTCTCCAGCGGCCGCCCGGTCACCTCCGTCATCGGCGCCGCGCTCCCGGGGACGCTCCAGCTCACGGGGGCCGCGCTGCTGCTCGCGGTGGTGTTCGGCGGCGGACTCGCGGTGGTGGCGACGTACGCCTCGCAGCGGTGGTTGCGGCAGCTGTTGCTGTCGCTGCCTCCGCTGGGGGTGTCGGTACCCACCTTCTGGGTGGGGCTGCTGCTGGTCGAGGCGTTCTCGTTCCGGCTGCACTGGTTCCCCGCGTTCGGCAACGACGGGCTGCGGGGCCTGGTGCTGCCGGCGCTGACGCTGGCCGTGCCGACCGGGGCGCTGGTCGCCCAGGTGCTGGCCAAGAGTCTGCTCACGGCGCTGGACCAGGCCTATGTGGAGACCGCACGGGCCAAGGGCGCCGGGCGCCCGCGGGTGCATCTGCGGCATGCGCTGCGCAACGCGTCACTGCCCGCGCTCACGGTCGTCGGGCTGCTGGTCGGGCAGCTGGTCGCCGGCTCGGTGGTCGTGGAGACGGTGTTCTCGCGGGACGGCCTCGGCCGGGTGACCGCGGCGGCCGTGACCGCCCAGGACATTCCGCTGGTGCAGGGGGTGGTGGTGTTCGGCGCGCTGATCTTCGTGGCGACGAACCTGGTCGTCGACCTCGTCTACCCGCTGCTGGATCCCCGGATCGTGGTGGCCCCGGACAGGAGGGCGGGCTTCGCATGAGTCAGAGCGTTGTCGACGACGCGGCGGACGCCGCCCTCGGCCTCACCCGGCCCGTCGAGGCCGGTCCCCCGCGGGCACCGGGCCGCCCCGGCGGGCCGCGGCGGGTGCTGCGGTTCCTGGTGCGCCGCCCCGGACTGCTGCTGTCCGTCGCGGTCCTGGTGCTGGTGGTGCCGGCGGCCTTCTGGCCGGAGCTGTTCACCTCCCAGGACCCGTTGCGGGGGGTGCCGGCCGACAACTTCCGCGGTCCGGGCGGCAGTCACTGGTTCGGTACCGACGAACTCGGCCGTGACGTGTTCTCCCGGGTGGTGTACGGCGCCCAGCTCTCCCTGAAGGCGACGCTGATCGCGGTCCTGGTGGCGTTCGTGGTCGGCGGACTGCTGGGCACGGCCGCCGGGTTCGTGGGCCGGTGGGTGGACGACGTGCTGATGCGGTTCGTCGACGTGCTCCTGTCCATCCCGGCGCTGTTCCTGTCCCTGGCCCTCGTCACCGCGCTCGGCTACGGGACGGTGAAGGTCGCGGTCGCGGTCGGCATCGCGAGTGTCGCCTCGTTCGCCCGGGTGGCCCGTGCCGAGGTGCTGAGGGTGCGGCAGGCGGTGTTCGTGGAGGCGTCCCGCTCCTGCGGGTCCCGCTGGTACTCGGTCCTCGGCCGGCACGTGCTGCCCAACGCGGCCGGTCCGGTGATCGTGCTGGCCACCCTGGACTTCGGCTCCTCGATCCTGGCCGTGTCGGCGCTCAGCTTCCTCGGCTACGGCGCGCCGCCGCCGGCCCCGGAGTGGGGCACGTTGATCTCCGACGGCCGCAACTACCTGGCCAACGCCTGGTGGCTGACCGCGCTGCCCGGTCTGGCCGTCGCCGCGACCGTGCTGGCCACCAACCGGATCGCGCGGGCGCTGGACGGCGCATGGGACCGGCAGCGATGAGCGGCGCACACGAGAACGGCGAGGACGTGACCACACCACTGCTCAGCATCCGCGGCCTGTCCGTGTCCTACCGCACCCGGGGCGGCACGGTGCCGGCGGTGCGAGGTGTCGACCTGGACGTCTGGCCCGGTCAGGTGACCGCCGTGGTCGGCGAGTCGGGTTCCGGCAAGAGCACCACGGCACACGCCGTCATCCGGCTGCTGGCCGCGAACGGCACCATCGACGCGGGCACGATCGGCTTCGGCCGGCATGATCTCGCCACCCTGTCGGAGGCGGAGCTGCGGACCGTGCGCGGCGCCCGGATCGGGCTGGTCCCGCAGGATCCGACGGTCTCGCTCAACCCGGTCAAGCGGGTCGGTGAGCAGGTCGCCGAGGTGCTGCGGATCCACGGCCGGGCGACCCGGCGGTCGGCGGCGGCCGAGGCGGTCGCGGTGCTGGACCGGGCCGGGCTGGCGGACGCGGCGGTCCGGGCCCGGCAGTACCCGCACGAGCTGTCCGGCGGTATGCGGCAACGGGTGCTGATCGCCATCGCCATCGCCGCGGGGCCGGAACTGATCATCGCCGACGAGCCGACCAGCGCGCTCGACGTGACCGTGCAGCGCGTCATCCTCGACCACCTCCAGCGGCTGGCCGAGGAGTCGGGCACCGCGGTCCTGCTGGTCACCCACGACCTCGGGGTGGCCGCCGACCGGTCCCAGCGGCTGGTGGTCATGGAGCGGGGCAGGGTCGTGGAGGCGGGCAAGACCCGCTCCGTGCTGGCCGACCCGCAGCACGAGTACACCCGGCGGCTGCTGGCGAGCGCGCCCAGCGCGACCACGGCCGCGCCCCGCAACCCGGTGGCGGCCCGCACCCCGGTGGCGGTCGGCGCCGCGGACCCGGCCACCGTCCCGCTGGTGGAAGTCCGCGACCTGGTCAAGGAGTTCCGGCTGCCCCGCGCCGGCGGCGAGGCCCGCACCCTGCGCGCGGTCGACGGCGTCAGCCTCACGCTGCCCCGCGGCCGGACCCTCGCCCTGGTCGGGGAGTCGGGCTCGGGCAAGTCCACCACCGCCCGTCTCGTGCTCAGGCTGGCCGACCCCACCTCGGGACAGGTCCTCTTCGACGGCGCCGACGTCACCACCGCAGGGGCCGGTCGGGTCAGGGAGCTGCGCCGCCGGGCCCAGTTGGTCTACCAGAACCCGTACGCCTCCCTGAACCCGCGGTTCTCGATCGGCGACGTCGTCACCGAGCCGCTGCGCGCCTTCAAGGTCGGCGACCGCGCCTCCCGGCTCGACCGGGCCCGCGAGCTCCTGGACCGGGTCGCCCTGCCCGCCGCGACGCTGGAGCGCCGCCCGGCGGAGCTGTCGGGCGGACAGCGCCAGCGGGTGGCGATCGCGCGGGCCCTCGCGCTCTCCCCCGACCTGGTGGTGTGCGACGAACCGGTCTCCGCGCTGGACGTCTCCGTCCAGGCCCAGGTGCTGGAGCTCCTGGCGGAGTTGCAGGACCGGACGGGGGTGGCCTACCTGTTCATCTCGCACGACCTGGCCGTCGTGCGGCAGATCGCGCACGAGGTGGCCGTGATGCGGGCCGGGCGGGTGGTCGAGACGGGACCGCCCGAGGCCCTGTTCACCACGCCGCGCCACGCGTACACCCGCGAGCTGCTCGCGGCGATCCCCGGCGGCCGGGTCCCCTCCCCCGCCGCCGAACCCGCCACGGGCTGAGGACCGGCGTCACGCGAGCACGCCCGCCGTCCCGGGCCGGCGTCCCGCCGCCGGTGCGGCGGGCACCACCGGGGCCGCGCGGGCGTACGGTGAGCCGTGCTCCGCGGCCGTCCGTGCGCCCCCGGGTGCACAGCCGTGAGCCGTCGGCCCGGAGGCGTCCGAGGGCCACCTCAGCGGGGGGCCGTGGTCTGCCGGCGGGCGGACGACGTCGGTGTCCGGTGGTCGTCCGGGCCGAGCGCCCGCAGGATGTCCTCGACGCTCTGCCTGGCGTCGCCGAAGAGCATGCTGCTGTTGTCGCGGAAGAACAGCGGGTTCTGGACGCCCGCGTAACCGGCGGCCATGGAGCGTTTGAAGACGACGACGTGCTCCGCCTCCCAGACCCGCAGCACCGGCATGCCGGCGATGGGGCTCGCCGGGTCGTCCGTCGCGGCCGGGTTGACGGTGTCGTTGGCGCCGATGACCAGCACGACCGAGGTACTGGCGAAGTCGTCGTTGATCTCGTCCATCTCCAGGACGATGTCGTACGGGACCTTCGCCTCGGCCAGCAGCACGTTCATGTGCCCCGGCAGGCGTCCGGCGACCGGGTGGATGCCGAACCGGACCTCGACGCCCCGCTCCCGCAGTCTGCGGGTCAGCTCGGCCACCGGGTGCTGGGCCTGGGCGACGGCCATGCCGTAGCCGGGGGCGATGACCACCGACCGGGCCCGCGCGAGCGCCTCGGCCGCTTCCGCGGCCCGGATCTCGCGGTGCTCCCCCTGCGCGTCCTCGCCTCCCGAGGGCGCCTCGATGCCGAAGCCGCCCGCGATGACGGAGAGGAAGGACCGGTTCATCGCCTTGCACATGACGTACGACAGGTAGGCACCGGAGGAGCCCACCAGCGCCCCCGTGACGATGAGCAGGTTGTTGTCGAGCAGGAAGCCGGCCGCGGCCGCCGCCCAGCCCGAGTAGCTGTTCAGCATCGACACGACGACGGGCATGTCCCCGCCGCCGATCGAGGCGACCAGGTGCCAGCCCAGTACCAGCGCCAGCACGGTCACCGCGCTCATCAGTGGCAGGTTCGGACTGACCGTGAACCAGACGGTCAGGGCCACGAAGGCGGCGAGCGCACCGAGGTTCAGCGCGTTCTTGCCCGGCAGCGTGAGGGGACGGGACCTGATGCGCGCGGAGAGCTTCAGGAACGCGACGACCGAGCCGGTGAAGGTGACCGCGCCGATGAAGACGCCGATGACCACCTCCGCGTGGTGGATGCCCAGCAGGTCGGCGCCGACCCGGGTCCCCGCGTCGCCGTGCGACTCCACCTCCAGGAAGCTGTTCCAGCCCACCAGCACCGCGGCCAGGCCGACGAAGCTGTGCAGTACCGCGATCAGTTCGGGCATCTGCGTCATCTCGACGCGCCGGGCCCGCCACAGCCCGAGCCCCGCGCCCAGCACCATCGCCAGCACGATCAGGGTCACCGCGCCGGCGGTGATGCTCCGAGCGGCCACCACGACGGTGGCGACCAGGGCGAGGGCCATGCCGGCGATGCCGTAGCCGACGCCCGCGCGGGAGGTGCGGTGCTGGGAGAGCCCGGCGAGGCTGAGGACGAACAGCAGGGCGGCGACCAGGTCCGCAGCGTGCGATGCCGTCGAGGAGGTCATCTCGGCTCAGCCTTTCGAGAACATCGACAGCATGCGGCGGGTGACGGCGAAACCTCCGAAGATGTTCACGCTCGTCAGCAGGATCGCCACGAAGGACAGCGCGGTGACGATCCGGCTCTCGTGCCCGATCTGCAGCAGGGCACCGATCACGACGATCCCGGAGATCGCGTTGGTCACCGACATCAGGGGCGTGTGCAGCGCGTGGTGCACCTTGCCGATGACGTAGTAGCCGATCACCACGGCCAGCGCGAACACCGTGAAGTTCCCGGCCAGTCGGGCGGGTGCGAAGGCGACCACGAGGAACAGCGCGAGCATGCCGAGGCCGGTCAGTGCGAGGCGTCGCGCCGGCGTGAGCCGCGGCTGCCTCGGCCGGGGCGCGGGGGACGGGGGCCCGGTCGGCGCGGCGGGCGCGGCCGAGACCGCCACGGGCGGCGGCGGCCAGGTGACCTCGCCGTGCCGTACGACGGTCACGGCACGCTGCACCGGGTCGTCGAAGTCGATGACCGCCCGTCCGTCCCTGCCGGGCGTGAGCAGCTTCAGCAGGTTCGCCAGGTTGGTCCCGAACAGTTGCGAGGCCTGTGCGGGCAGCCGGGAGGCCAGGTCGGTGTAGCCGATGAGGGTGACGCCGTTGTCGGTGACGACCGCACGTCCCGGCACGGTGCCCTCGACGTTGCCGCCCTGGCCGGCGGCCATGTCGACGACCACGCTGCCCGGTTTCATGGCGGCCACGTCCTCGGCGGTCAGCAGGCGCGGCGCCGGGCGGCCGGGGACCAGCGCGGTGGTGATCACGATGTCCACGTCCCGGGCCTGGTCGTGGTAGAGCTCGGCGGCGGCGCGGTCGTAGTCGGCGGAGGTCGCCCGGGCGTAACCGTCGGTGCCCGCCTCCTGGGCGACGTCCACCGGCAGGTACTCGCCGCCCAGCGACCTCACCTGGTCGGCCACCTCGGGACGCGGATCGGTGGCCCGGACCACCGCGCCGAGGCTGCAAGCGGCGCCGATCGCCGCGAGACCGGCCACCCCGGCGCCGGCGACCAGCACCTTCGCCGGGGGCACCTTCCCGGCGGCGGTGACCTGACCGGTGAAGAAGCGGCCGAAGACGTGCGCGGCCTCGATGACCGCCCGGTACCCGGCGATGTTCGCCATCGAGGACAGCACGTCCATCGACTGGGCGCGCGAGATACGGGGTACCGCGTCCAGGGCGAGCGCGGTCACCCCGGCCCGCGCGAGTGCCGTGAGCAGTTCCGGTGACTGGGCGGGGGCCAGCAGGGCGACCACCGTGGCGCCCCGCCGCAGCCGGGCGATCTCGGTGTCGGAGGGCGGGTTCACTTTCAGGACCAGGTCGGCGTCCCAGGCGACGCCGGCCTCGGCGCCCGCGTCGAGATAGGCCTGGTCGCCGAAGCCGGAGGCCGCTCCGGCCCCGGACTCCACCACGACCTGGTAGCCGAGGCCCAGCAACTGGCGCACGGTCGCGGGTGTGGCCGCGACGCGGGTCTCGCCGGGGGCGGACTCGGCCACGACGCCGATGCGCTGGGGTGAGTGGTGCGCGGATTCGTGTGCAGACATGTCTTCTGTTGTCACCTCAGGAGGCGGGTTCGACGGGTCCGCGGTCGAAGGGCGGCCACGGGACAGGTGCCCGTGACGAGGACCGTAGGAACCTACCCGCCGGAGTCACCCCGTCAGACAGCACGACCGAGGTGCGTCGGCCGCCCATGGTTGGTTTTGAGGCGTGTGAGTATCCACACGTCTCCTGTGATTGCGCCGGCCGGGCAAGCGCGCAAGAGTATGCCAACCGTGTCACCCAGCAAGCGAGATGTTTTCGACGGTCACCCCGCCCGGGTGTCCGGGCGCAGGGGAGGAAAGCGCGTGAGCCGTTTGTCGGTCCGGGGACTCGCGGTCGTCTCGGCCACCGCGGTCACCGCTGTCGGAAGCGTCGCCGGGGCGGCCTCGGCCAGCAGCACCCACGACGGCGGCACGCCGGCGCCGGCGGCCGACGCCTCCCTCCTCCAGGACATTCCCGTGGGCCGCCAGGCCCAGGTGCAGTCGGCGACCGTGACGCGGCAGGCCGAGGCGATGGCCGTCCAGGCGGACGCGAGCGCCCGGAAGACCGCGGAGCAGACCGCCCGGGCCGCGGCGGCCAGAGCAGCGGAGGCCAAGCAGGCCGAGGCCAAGAAGCGCGCGGCGGCGAAGGCCGCGGCCGGTGATCCCTCGGCGAGCTTCCCGGTCCAGAGCTCCTACACCGTGGCGCAGCTCAAGGCGATCGCCGCGCAGATCGTGGGCAGCGGCCAGTTCCAGTGCTTCAGCAACATCGTGGACCACGAGTCCACCTGGAACTATCTGGCGGTCAACTCCTCGTCCGGCGCCTACGGTCTCGTCCAGGCGCTGCCCGGCTCCAAGATGGCCTCCGTGGCCGCCGACTGGCGGACCAACCCGGCCACCCAGATCAAGTGGGGCCTGAACTACATGAACACCACCTACGGCAGCCCCTGCCAGGCCTGGGCGTTCTGGCAGGTCCACCACGCCTACTGACCGGCGTCACCGGGCGGGGTCCGGGCGGGGGTCTCCCACCGCACGTGCAGGGTGGGCGGCTTGCGGAACACCAGGCCGTGCGGCGTGGCGGGCCGTCGCGGGTCGAGCCGGAGGCCGGGCAGGCGTTCGAGGAGGCGCTGGAGGGCGATACGGGTCTCCAGGCGGGCCAGGTGCGCGGCGAGGCAGTGGTGCGGGCCGTGGGCGAAGGCCAGTTGGAGACGGGCCTCGGCGCGGCGGACGTCGAAACGGTCCGGGTCGGAGAAGACGGCCGGGTCGCGGTTGGCGCCCGTCAGGGAGACGCTGACCAGGTCGCCGCGGCGGACGGCGGCGGGTCCTACGACGGTGTCGCGGGTGGCGTAGCGGTCCACCACCGCCGCGCCGGGCTCAAGGCGCAGCGACTCCTCGACGGCTCCGTCCAGCAGTCCGTAGTCGGCTTGCACCAGGGCGAGTTGGCCGGGGTTCCGGAGCAGGTGGAGCAGGGCGTTGGTGATCATCGCCTCGGTCGTCTCGATGCCGCCGAACATCAGGACGGCGGCGTTGGAGGCCACTTCGGGCAGGTCCAGCCGTTCGGCGGCGGCGACCAGGAGCGAGGAGGCGCGCCGGTCGGCGACCGTGGCCTCGACGGCGGCCCGCAGCTGTCCGTACGCGGCCGGGCCGGCCGGGCCCGCCTCCAGTCCCGCGGTGATGTCCGAGACCGACCGCACGATGGCGTCGTACCAGGACAGGACCGTGCCGGTGGTCGTCCCGACCAGTCCGAGCGCCTCGGTGACGACGGCCACGGCGAGCGGGCCGGCGAAGTCGCGGCGCAGTTCGGCGGTGCCCGCCGCTTCCAGTCCGGTGAGGAGACGGTCGGTCTCCCGTTCTATGAAGCCGGCGAACCCGTCGTGCACCCTGCGGGGCCGGAACGGGGCCGCGAACGGGTCCCGGTGACGGGCGTGCGCCGCTCCGTCCAGGGACAGCATGCTCGGCCCGACGACCTGGGCGGTGGTGAAACGGGGGTCGTCGACGGTGAAGGTGTCGGAGTCCCGCATCACGTGGAGCGCGAGGTCGCGGCGGGTGACCAGCCAGCCGTTCAGCTCGGGCAGCCACGACACCGGCTCGTGGGCGCGCAGCAGGGCCAGGCGCGGGTGCGGGTCCCGGGCGAGTTCGGCGAGCGTGGTCGAGGCGCCGAGGGGGAACGCGGCACGGGTGGCCGGCGCGCCGTCCGGCCCGGACGAGGGAGAACCGTTCACGCGCCATCGTAACCACGGTCCGGCGGCCCGGCGGTGGCGGGCCGGGTGGTCGGCGGCGTGCGCCGCCCGTGCTCAGAGGTCCCTCGGCGGGTCGTCCTCGATCGACACGGTCACCGGCGTCCCGGACTCGATGGTGCGGCTGACGGTGCACAGGCGGTCGTGGGAGACGGCGATCGCGCGGGGCGCGATGGCGCGGGCCCGGTCGCCCGCCGCGCCCTCGGGGAAGGTGATGTGGAAACCGACGGCGAGGTCGGTCATGCGGTTGCCGTTCTCGTCGGCGACCTTGTGGCCGCTGACGGTGACCGTGAAGGCGGTCGGTTCCGTGTGGCGGCTGGTGGAGACGTCGACGTCGGCCGCCGTGCAGCCGCCGAGCGCGGCGAGCAGCAGTTCCACCGGGGTGAACTCGGTGCCGTCGCCGGTGCCGAAGGCGATCGTGCCGCCGCGCGCGTTCGTCGCGGTGTAGCGGCCGGTGGCGGTGCGCTCGACCGTCACGCGCCGCAGGGATTCTTCGCTCATGCGAGAAACCTAGATCAGCGCCGCGGTCAGCGCAGGATGTTGACGGCCCGTGCCACCACCAGGACCACCGTCACCAGGGAGACCGAGGACTGGAGCATCATCAGCATCTTGGCCCAGCGCGACAACGGCATCACGTCGGTCGGGCTGAAGGCCGTGGAATTGGTGAAGGACAGGTACAGGTAGTCCAGGAAAGCCGGTTCCCAGTCCGCGGGCGCGGTCTCGGGGCTCTGCATCTGCACGAAAAGGAAGTCCGCGTACTGCTGTCGGCCGCACACCCGTGCCATCGGTCCGCCCCGGTCCCATTCCCAGTACCAGAGGGCGAACACGATCACGTTCGTCAGCCAGATTCCGCCGCCGGTCAGCAGCAGGGGTCCGGCGTCCTCGCCCTCGGTGCCGTTCACGAGGCCCACGACCAGGCGGACGGCAGACCAGCCGTTGGCGAGGCTGATCAGGCCCATCAGGGCCAGTCCCACCAGGCGCAGCCATCGGGTACGGGGCTCCACCCGTCGCGGGTTCCCGGCGATCAGGCCGGCCAGCAGCACGAACTCCAGGACCGGCATGAGCCAGTACGGCTGGAGGGCGAGCCGGTGCGGCAGCATCAGCTGGAGGGCCACGGCCACCAGGATCACGGCGGTCACGGCCCACCGGGGCTCGCCCTGGGTCGCCCTGCGCCACGCGGGCACCACGTCGCGCTCGCCGGTCCCCAGCCGCCGCTCGATCCTGGCCAGCCGGTTCTCGGCGTCGCTCATACGGTCGTTCATGCCGGTCATTGTCCCAAAGCGGGCCGTCGGCGGGCCTGTTGTGTTTTCGGTAAGGGAATTTCATCGGACGCTCAACCTGCCTCCTGAATGGCGGAACCGCGACCGCCGTATTCCTGTGTGAACCGCGCTCGACCGAATGAGACAAGGAGAAGAAGCCATGTCCTTCGCGAAGATCACACTGGCCAAGAAGGCCAAGAAGAAGGAAGTGGGGTGTGCCGCCAAGGAGGCGCATCACAAGCACCACCACAAGAAGCACCACCGCAAGCACAAGAAGCACGCCAAGTAACGCGACCGCCGGACGGCGCCGGGGCCGGACCGCCTTCCCCCGGGGAGGCGGAGCGGTCCCGGCGCCGTCCACGGAGTCAGGGAGTACCGGCCGGTCATGGCTGACGCCGCACCGTTCGACCTGTCCGCCCCCGCCCGCCCCGCCGCGGCCGCTCCGGTGCGGACGCGCCACGCCCGGCTCTCGCCGTGGGCCGCGTTCCGTGCGTTCTGGCCCCTGGTCAGCGGCAACCGCGCCGCCGTCCTGGTGTCGGCGCTGCTCCTGATCGTGTCGGCCGGGTGCGACGCGGCCGCGATCGGCATCGCCGGGCAGCTCACCGACGACGTGCTCACGCCCGGCGACCTGGGCGCCTTCTGGGATCCCGCGCTCCTGTGGCTGGCCCTCGCCGGGGCGGGGGCCGTCGCCTCCGCGGCCGGCGGCTGTCTGGCGGGGTGGACCAGCGAGCACTTCCTCCTCGGCCTGCGGGACCGGGTCTTCGGGCATCTCCAGCAGTTGCCGCCCGACACCCTGGCCCGCTACGGCACCGGCGACCTCGTCTCCCGGCTGACCGGCGACGTCGAGGCGGTCGAGACGCTGGTGGCGTCCGCGCCCGTGGAACTGCTCACCTCCGCGGTCAGCGCCCTCGTCTTCGCCGCCGCCGCCCTGCGCACGAGCTGGCGGCTGGCCCTGATCACGTTCGCCGCCGCGCCGCTGATCTGGCTCGGCGCCCGGGTGTTCGGCACCCTGATGCGCACCGCGACCCGCGCGGAACGCGACAGCAACGGACGGCTGGCCTCGCTGCTGGAGGAGAGCCTCGCCAACATGCCCCTCGTCCAGGCCTACAGCCGCCAGCAGGCCGAGCACGCCAAGGTGCACCGCGAGGGGCGGAACTGGATGCGGGCCGGGCTGCGGCAGATCCGGCTGTCCTCGGTGTACGGCCCGCTCGGTGAACTGCTGGAGACGGTGAGCGTGCTGACCGTCATCGGCGCCGGCGCCTGGCAGATCTCCGCACACCACCTGAGCACCGGCGGGCTCCTCGCCTTCGCCGCCTACCTCGGCTATCTCCACCCACGCCTGCAGGAACTCGGTGAACTGGTCGTCGGCGCGTCCTCGGCCACCGCCGCCTGCGAACGCCTCGTCGAGGTCCTGCACACCGGCCCACCGGGCCACCCGACGTCCACGACCGCTCCCGCCGTCCCGCCGGCGCCCGTCCGCGGAGCGGTCACCTTCGAGGACGTCGGGTTCGCCTATCCCGGCGGGCGGCGTCCCGTGCTCGACCGGGTCCACCTGGAGGTGCCGCCCGGTCTGCTGGTCGCGGTGACGGGGCCGAGCGGCGCGGGCAAGTCCACCCTGGCCGCCCTGCTGCTGCGCTTCCTCGAACCCACCCGCGGCCGCATCCTGCTCGACGGCCAGGACATCGCCGCGCTCCCGGTCGACGAAGTACGCGGTCACATCACCCTGTTGCCCCAGGAGAGCATGCTCTTCGACGGGACGGTCCGCGAGAACATCCGCTACGGCAGGCCGGACGCCACCGACGCGCAGGTACGCGCCGCCGCCGTGGCCGCCGACGCCCATGACTTCGTGACAGCGCTTCCCGACGGCTACGACTCCCCCGTCGGCAGACGCGGCAACGCCCTCTCCGGCGGCCAGCGGCGGCGCGTCGCCCTGGCCCGCGCCATGCTGCGGGACACCCCCGTGCTGGTGCTGGACGAACCCACCACAGGCCTCGACGACTCCGCGACGGCCCGCATCATGGGTCCGCTGCGTCGGCTCACCGCGGGCCGCACCACCGTCCTCATCACCCACGACCTTCGACTGATCATGCAGGCCGACCTCGTCCTGCACCTCGACGACGGAACCGCGACTCTTCGAACGGGGCGCTAGGTGTGCTGTTCGGACAGGTTGGTGACGCGGCTGGCTGGGGGTTGGCCTCCGATGCCGGTGTGGGGTCGGTGGTAGTTGTACCAGTGAAGCC